>JANXUW010000186.1 GCA_025351985.1 Pseudolysobacter sp. | reverse complement strand
TGCCGTGGACCGAATCGCTGTTCGTGCTGATCACCGCGAGCAGTTTTCTTGCCGCCGTGCGCGAACGCTGGTGGCTGGCGTGTCTGCTCGGCCTCGCCGCGACCGCCACGCGTGTGACCGGATTGTTCGTCTTGCCGATGTTGCTGTTGTGGTTCTGGCAGCAGCGTGCGCGTGTGCCGTGGTTTGCGTGGTGCGCGCTGGTTTTAGTGCCATTCGGCCTGCTCGCTTTCATGTGGCATCTCGATCAAGTGACCGGCGATGCGCTCGCGTTCAGCCATATCCAGCCGGCGTTCGCGCGCTCGCCGTTGCCGCTAGGCGATCTGCTCGCCGGGATGCTTGAAAGTCCGGATGCGGTGATCCGCGGCTGGAATCCACGTTACCTGAATTTTGCTGCGATCTTGCTGGGTTTTGCCGCAAGCGCGTGGCTTGCATGGCGACGCCAGCTCGGTCTCGCCGCTTTTCTCGTACTCGGTTTGCTCGCACCGCTCGCCACCGGCACGGTGATGTCCGGCACGCGGTATGCGATGGGTCTGTTCCCGATCTATCTCGCGCTCGCGGCGTGGACCACGCGCCGCGGCATCGAAATCGCGTGGGTCGCGGCCAGCGCCGGCGCGCTGACGGTGATGGCCGGTTTGTTCGCGATGGGCATCAATTTCGCGGGTGCGTGATCGCTGCGCAGAGACTCTGCGCAGCGTCATCACGATCTCGCTCAATCTTCTTCTTTCGCGCTCGCAAACGCGCCCGGTTTCGAGCCGAAATCGCCGACCGCCTGCGCCGCCATGTAGGCATACGTCGCGTACACCGCCACGTTCTGCGCGAGCGCTTTCGGATCGATCTTGTCCATCGTGTCGTTGGCGGTGTGGTGCCAGTTGAAATAGTCGGTGCCGTCCTGGCCGAGGTCGAGAATCGCCATGCCCAAAGCACCCATCGCGCCGAAATCGCCGCCGTGCGCATGGTCACCGCCACGTTGCACACCGAGCGGCGCGAGCACTTGCATGATCTGGTCGATCGCACCGAGCGCCTCGGGTTTGACTTGCGCGCTGAGGCGCCAGATGCGGCCTGCGCCGAAATCCGATTCGCTGCCGATCAGGTGTTTGGCAACATCATTCTTGTGCGCATCGGCGAAGGCCTTGGCGCCGTACATGCCGGCTTCCTCGTTGGCGAACGCGACTACACGAATCGTGCGTTTCGGGCGTTGCGGCAATTGTCCGATCAGATGCGCCGCGGCCATCGTGATCGCCACGCCCGCGCCGTCGTCGATCGCGCCAGTGCCGGGATCCCACGAATCCAAATGACCGCCGATCACGATCACTTCTTCGGGATGTTCGCTGCCGGTGATTTCGCCGATCACGTTGGCGCCGGTGTATTCACCTTGTGTGCCGCAATCGAGCGCCAGATTCAGGCGCACCGGCTGGCCAAGCGTGAGCATGTGTTCGAGCAGGTCGGCGTCCGAGTTGGAGATCGCCGCGGCCGGAATGCGTACGATTTTCGGATCGTATTGCAGCACGCCGGTGTGCGGCAGGCGTTCGTTGTCGCTGCCGATTGAACGAATGACAATCGCCTTCGCACCGAAACCCGCCGCCACCGACGCGCCGACTACACGCGCGCCGACTGCCTCGCCATAGGTGTGGCCGTCCTTGCTCGCGGCCATGTGGAAACCGATATAGGCGATCTTGTCCTTGAGCTGCGCCGTGCTCGCGGCCTTGAGTTCATCGAGCGTCTTGAACGAAACCACTTCGGCGCTGATGCCGCCTTTCTGCGTGCCGACCGAACCGCCGAGCGCGAGCACCGCAAGTTTCTGCGGGTACGGCGCGAGAATCTCCGCATGTTCACTGCTGCGCACCCAGCGCGGAAATTTCACCGGCTCGCTGGTCACCTTGTCGAAACCCAGCGCCTTGAAGCGCGCGGCCACCCAATCGCGTGCGCGCTGGTCGTTCACACCACCGGCCAGGCGCGGCCCGATCTCGGTGCTCAGACCCGCGACGATCGCATAGGCGGTGCCGTCGTCCAGCGCACGATCACGCAATTTGATCGCGGTCGCGACATCGGCCGGGGCGATGTGGGTCGGCGTGGTTTCGGCAAAGGCAAACGTCGTGGTCAGCAGACTGGTTATCAGGGCAAAACGCAAGCGCGGCATACGTGTCTCCGGTATTGGAACATTGTTCAGGATAGCAATTCGAACGTTGGCGCGGGACGCGAAAAATCGCACAAAACCCGGTTTTGTGTCGCGCCCATACGGTGATTACCGCAATGCTGAGCCAGGCGAGATGGCTTCGACAATTGCCAGATGTCATGTCTTGATGCCTTTTTGCGTGTTTAGAGTATTGGTTAGTAAATTGCCGTGTGATCGAGTAAATACGAATGAATTCTGGAGTGCTGAGCATGCATGCGTTGCGCCTGCAATATTTGATCGTTTTGCTGAGCCTGGTCGTGGGTCTGACGGGTGTCGCATCAGCGGGACCAGCCGACTGGAGCGGGCAGGGGCCGTTCGGCGGCAGCCTGCTGGCTTTGAAAGCGGATCCGCTGCTCGGCTCGCGAATCTACGCGTATGCCAGCAATGGATTTTTTCGCAGCGACGATAGCGGCAGCAGCTGGCAATCCGCCGAAACCGGCTTGACCGAACCGCATCCGGCCAATGGATTTTTCATCGCTGATTCACTCACCTCGGGTGGCGCATGGTTGTTCGATGATTACGGGCGGCTGTCCCACAGCACTGACGCTGGTGTCAACTGGAGCGCGACCGGATTCACCGCGACGGCCGCACCCTGGCTCGGCAGCAACTCGTTCGCCCAAGCTGGGGCTGGATCGCTGTGGTACGGCGCTGGCGCCAATGGGCTGCTGAAAAGCAACGACGGCGGCGCGACGTTCGCTGCGGTCGGCGGAGTGTTCGCGGGGCAAACGGTGTCGTTCGTCGCGACCAATCCGGCCAATCTCGCGCAAGTCATCGTTGGCCTGAATTCGTCATCGAGTTGCACCACGAACAACTGCGCGATTTACTACAGCAGCAATGCGGGATCGACCTGGACGGCTGCAACCTTCGATCCAGCGACGTTGCCGCTGTCGCCGCCGTTGGCCAACAAAAACTATCTGCAGGCGATTGCCTTTGGCCCGAGCGGCAGCCATTGCGTCTACGCCTTGTACGGCTCCAGCATGTACTCCGCACATCTTGCCCGCAGCGACAACGACAGCGCGCTGTGGACCGGTTTCAACCAGAACGGCATCAATTTGACAGCCTCGCCGATCACCGCCGCAAACGTCTGGCTGGATGGCAATACATCGACCAACGGCGGGTCCAGCTTCTCGTCAATCGCCACCAGCGGACGCACGACCAACGGCACCGCAGTGCCCACGATCAGCGCGTTGGCGCTGCATGCAAGTTATCCGACGCGGATGTTGCTGGGCACCACTTACGGTGGGGTTTATCTCAGCAATAATTCCGGCGCGACCTGGGCGTCCAGCAATGACGGACTCACCTCCACCAACATCCGTGCGCTGGTCGTGCATCCAAACGATCACACACGCTTGTTCGCGGGATATGGCGACGCGTTCGAGCCGTCGCCGGCGTTTTACCGCTCGACCAGTTCAGGCACCTGGAACGTTTCCAACAGTGGACTGAATGCCTATCAGTTGCGCACGGTTGCATTCGACCCGACCACCACATCGATCATCGGCAGCACGATCCTTTACGCCGTGGGGGCGGGTTACGACTGGGTTGGCGGCGCGGAAAACAACAGCAATACCGGCATCTACAAAAGTACCGATGGCGGGTTGACGTGGAACACCATCGGCAATGGTTTGCCGCCGGATGGGCTCGGTGGTCATTTCGCCGGAAATTTGCGCACGATCATCGCCGATCCACGCTCCTGCCCCTCGCCGCCGCCGAGCGGCCCGTGCATTACCGGGCCGTTGCATACGTGGTATGTCACCGGCGGCGGTACTCGCACCACCGCGGCTGGCGGCGACGGTCCGCATCAGTGGCGCGTGATGAAGAGCAGCGACGCTGGTATTACCTGGGCCAGCAGCGAAAACGGCCTGCCCGCGGACATCATCAATCCGGACGGAAGCCGTTCGTCGGTGGATGGCGTCACGCCGATCGTGATCGATCCGACCAACAGCAATATTTTGTACATCGGCACTTTCGCCTCGGGTCGTAGCGCGGCGGGAAATTCGGTATCGCCCAGCGTCGCCAGCGGCGTGTTCAAAAGCATCGATGCCGGCGCGAGCTGGGTGCAGGCGAGCAACGGACTGCCGACGTATCCCGGGTCGCCGCAGGCGGCGTACAACACATTGTCGCTGGTGATCGATCCTGCCCATCCGCAAACGCTCTGGGTGAGTACGATCAACGCCGACTTCAACACGCCTGGGCAAGTCTTCAAGAGTATCGACGGCGCTGCAACGTGGAGCGTATCGAACGCCGGTGTATCCGGTCCCGACGTGCGCGCCTTGCTGGTAGACCCGACCGATTCGACCGTGCTGTACGCGGCCAGCGGCGGACTCGGCCCGGCCAATCCGGGCGGGGTGTACAAGAGTATCGACGGCGGCGCGACATGGAGTTCGATCAGTCTCGGTTTGCCGGCGCAGTCGGCACTTTCGCTGGCGCTCGACCCGGTCGATCCGACCGTGCTGTATGCGGGTACGAGCGGCGGTGTCTACAGCATTACGCAGCTGCCCGATGCCGATGCCGACGGCGTGCCGTACCTGATCGAGAATGCCGGGCCGAACGGTGGCGACGGCGATCACGACGGTCAGCCCGACGCGCAGCAGCCGACCGTCAGCACGACGGCGCCGGGTTTGCTCGGCACGTTCGGTTGGCAGGCCGGTGTCCAAGGGATCGCCGATGGTTCACGCGCGCAGCAGTTGAGTCAGAAGCTGCAGCAATTGCAGCAGACGCAGTCGACCGATGCCAACGGCACGCAGGGCGGTTATTTCACCGTGAAGATCATCAGCGGCGATTGCACGCATGCGGTCGATGTGTCGGCGGTGCTCGCCGGCCCGCTCGGCGCGGATAGCGATGCGCATCACGGCACCTATAGCTACACGCGCGGCTTGCTGCGCTTCGAGTTGCCGCTATGTACCAACGCCGTGGTCAAGATCACGTTCAACGGCGCGACCTTCGGCCCCGGCTGGAGCTGGCGTTATTACGGCCCGTCCACGCCAGGCGACAACAGCACGCTGGGTTGGCACAACGCGACGAGCCTCGTGCAAAGTCAAGCTGACAACAAGTGGACCGTGAATCTGGTCGCGGGCCAATTCGGCAGCTATCGTCCGGCTGGCACAAACTCGATCCTGTTCGAGGGTGGCCGGGCCTTCAACGAAGAAATTTTCAAGGACGGATTTCAGTAGGGCCGCTTGATTCATCCCGCCTGCGGCGTTTGTCGTGGGTAAAAACAAACGCCCGGTTTTGCCGGGCGTTTGTTTTTATATCATGCGGGTCGGTAACGCCGATCAGCGCAACAGCGCAGGTTTACTTCGCCGTATTTTGCTGCTTCAGCAGGTCGCGGATTTCGACCAGCAGTTTTTCCTGCGCCGTCGGTTCGGGCGGCCCTGGCGGGACGGGCGGGGCTTTCGGCATCGCGCGATTGACCAGCTTGACCACGAGGAAGATGGCGAATGCGATGATCGCAAACTGGATCATCGTGTTCAAAAAGCTGCCGTACTGGATCGCGACTTCGGCGGCTTTTGGCGCATCAGTCGCCGGGCGCAGCACCCATTTCAGGCTGGAAAAATCGATGCCGCCAATCGCCAGGCCGATCGGCGGCATGATGATCTGATCGACCAGCGATGTGACGATCTTGCCGAACGCGGCACCGATCACCACGCCCACCGCCAGATCGAGCACATTGCCACGCGCAATGAATGTCTTGAATTCGGTAATCATACTCATGCCTTGCTCCTCGGGTTGCGTTTTTTAACGGTGGCGAATTCAAGCAAATTCGCGCTGCGACTATGAACGTTGTGCGATGGCGCCGCCAACACATCGCGCGATTCCAATCTCAAACAATTGTGCCGCGCAATTCGGCAATATCGCCGAGCGTGGCGTGAAACTGATCGCCGCGTTTCAGCGCAGCGACGCCGGCCGGGGTTCCGGTAAAAATCAGGTCGCCGGATTTCAGCTCGAACAATTTCGATAGCTCGTGGATGATTTCCGCCACGCTGAAAAGCATGTCGGCGATATCGCCGTGCTGGCGCCGTTCGCCATTCACCTTGAGCGAGAGTTCGACATGCGTCGGATGACCGACCACGCTGACCGGATGGATCGTTGAAATTGGCGCCGAATGATCGAACGCTTTCGCCACATCCCACGGCCAGCCTTTCGCCTTGGCGGCGGCCTGCAGATCGCGCCGCGTCAGATCCAGTCCGATCGCGTAACCGAACACATGCGCGAGCGCCTGATCGAGCGGAATATCCTTGCCGCCGGAGGCGAGGGCGACGACCATTTCCACCTCGTGGTGCAGATCGTGGGTGACCGACGGATATGCCACCGCAATATCAGCGCCGTCCGCAGCTTGCGCGACGATTGCATCGGCAGGTTTGCAGAAAAACATCGGTACATCGCGTTCCACCGGCATGCCCATTTCGCGCGCGTGTTCGGCGTAATTTCGACCGATGCAATAAATGCGGTTGACCGGAAATTGCGCATCGTGTCCGGCGATGACGATGCTGCTGCGGACGGGCACTGGAAAAATATAATCCACGTGATACTCCTGACGATTATTGGCGATGGCGCAAAGTATAACGGTGCGCTCGTGATGCAACGAAAATCGTGCGGCAGCGACAGCAAAATCATCGCAGCGCGCGCACCTGACAAGTATCACATCACACTCGTGATATCTGCCTATGGCAAGCCGACGCGTCGCGCGGCACTCTATGGCACACTTTACGTTCGTTTCGATCTGGGGTTTTGGCAACGTGGAAAAATCTGACTTGCTGCATGAGTTGCGCATCGACAAACGGCAGCGCGAAGACACCCAGCCGCCGCGGCGTTGGCCGTGGATTGTAGTCACCGTGGTTGTGCTGTTGGCCGCTGCGGGTGGCGCGGCATATTTTTATTTCGGTGCAGGGCAGCGGTTCGACGTGCAGATCGCGACCGCGCAAATACCGTCGAACGAATCCGGCAACAACGCAGTATTGCAAGCCACCGGTTATGTCACCGCGCGGCGCCAGGCGACCGTGTCGGCGCAGATTACCGGCACGCTGCTCGATGTGCTGATCGAAGAAGGCGACCATGTCGAGTCCGGCCAGGTACTGGCGCATCTCGACAGCACCGCGCAACAGGCGCAGCTCGCGCAGGCGCAGGCCGGCGTGCGCGCAGGGCAGGCGCTGCTCGTGCAATACCAGGCGCAGCTCGCGCAGAATCAGCGCGACCTTGTACGCGCGCAGGATCTGGTCGGGCGCAAGCTGGTATCGGCGCAATCGGTCGAAGTGGCGAGCACGCAGGTCGAAACGCTGACCGCACAGATTTCCGCGCAGCGGCGCCAGGTCGAAGCCAGCCAGGCCGGTGTCACCGGCGCGCAGGTGCAGCTCGACTATTGCACCGTGCGTGCGCCGTTCACTGGCGTGGTAATTGCCAAGTCAGCGCAGGTCGGCGAAATCGTCTCGCCGTTCTCGGCCGGCGGCGGATTCACGCGCACCGGCGTGGGCACGATTGTCGACATGGATTCGCTCGAAGTCGAAGTAGACGTCAGCGAATCCTACATCGGTCGCGTGCAACCGAAACAGCCGGCACAGGCGATCCTGGATGCCTATCCCGACTGGAAAATTCCGGCCCACGTGATCGCCATCATCCCGACCGCGGACAAGGGCAAGGCGACGGTCAAGGTGCGCATCGCGATCGAACAAAAGGATCCGCGTCTGCTGCCCGACATGGGCGCGCGCGTATCGTTTCTCGAAGAAGCAAAACCGGCCAACGCGCCGGCGCCGAAAGGCGTGCTGGTGCCGACCGCCGCGATCGTGCAGCGCGACGGCAAGAGCATCGTGTTCGCGATCGATGGCGAACAGGTGCGTGCGCGTGTTGTCACGCCGGGCCAGGCGATGGGCGAGGCGCGCCTTGTCGAAGGCTTGGCCAACGGCAC
>JANXUW010000022.1 GCA_025351985.1 Pseudolysobacter sp. | reverse complement strand
GAAGGCATTCGGCTCGTTCGCCGAGTTCAAGGATCAGTTCACCAAGGCCGCGGTCGGCACGTTCGGATCGGGCTGGGCATGGCTGGTGCAACGCGCCGACGGCAGCCTCGGCATCGTCAGTACGAGCAACGCGGCAACGCCGATCACCGGGCCGGATACGCCGCTGCTGACTTGCGATGTATGGGAGCACGCGTATTACATCGATTACCGCAACGCGCGACCGAAATACCTGGAAGCATTCTGGAATCTGGTGAACTGGGAATTCGCGGCCGGCGCGCTGAAATAAGCGTCCATCCGCAATACCTGATGATCTGAAAAGGCCGCCTTTCGAGGTGGCCTTTTTTGTATCAGCGCTGCAGCGCTTCAAGCACCGGTGCGGCTTGTGCTTCGCGATCGAGCGCTCGCGCGACCCGCGTCAGGCGCGCACTGAGTTCGATGTTGTCGGCCGCACACAAAGTAGCGTGGCCGACCTTGCGCCCGGCACGTGAGCTCTTGCCGTAGTCGTGCCAGTGCGCACGCGATTCGGCGAGTACCGGCCGCGCATCGGGTAAGGTGCCGATCCAGTTGAACATCACGCTGCTGCCGATCGCGGTGGTATCGCCGAGCGGCAAACCGAGCACCGCGCGCACATGGTTTTCGAACTGGCTGCAGGCGGTGCCTTCGATCGTCCAGTGACCGGAGTTGTGCACGCGCGGCGCCATTTCGTTGCCGAGCAATTTGCCATCGACGACAAAAAGTTCGAGCGCGAACACACCGACGTAATCGAGTTTTTCGGCAACGGCGCGCGCATGCGCAAATGCGACCTCGCTGAGATTTTCGACCTGCGGTGCCGGCGCCAGACTCATCGACAAGATTCCGTCGGCGTGCCAGTTCTGCGTGAGCGGATAGGTGCGGAATTCGCCATCCTGCGCACGCACCGCGATCACCGAAACTTCGCGCTCGAAAGCAATCCACGCTTCGAGAATGAGCGGCACGCCGCCAAGCGCGGCCCACGCCGGGTCGAGATCGGCGGCACTGCGCAAACGGTACTGACCTTTGCCGTCGTAACCGAGACGCCGGGTTTTGAGCATCGCGGGGAAACCTACTTTGGCCACGGCCTGTTCGAGATCGATGCGGCTATCGACCGCAGCGAACGCCGGCGTTTCCAACCCGAGCGAATGGAACAGGGTTTTTTCTTCAAGCCGATCCTGCGCCACGGCGAGCGCGCGCGGATTCGGAAACACGCGCGTGTGTTCGGTCAACCATTGTGCAGTTTCGGCCGGCACGTTTTCGAAATCGAAAGTCGCCACATTGATGCGTTTGGCAAATTCTTCGAGCGCGACGAAATCGCGATAGTCCGCTTGCAGCAATGGCGCAACCTGACTGGCACAAGCGCTCGGCTCGTTATCCACCACGAGAAATTGCAGGCCGAGTGGTGCACCGGCCAACGCCAGCATGCGCGCGAGTTGACCGCCACCGAGAATGCCGACGGTACTCACGGTTGCGAGGGTTCCGGCTTGGCCAGAACCTGCGCGGTTTGTTCGGCGCGAAACTGCGCCAGCGCTTTGGCTAGGATCTCGTCGTTCAAGGCGAGAATGCTGGCTGCGAGCAACGCGGCAGTGATCGCGCCGGCCTTGCCGATGGCCAGTGTTGCGACAGGAATACCTGCCGGCATCTGCACGATCGAGAGCAGCGAATCGATGCCGTTCAACGCATGCGATTGCACCGGCACTCCGAGGATCGGCAATTGCGTTTTGGCTGCGAGCATGCCGGGCAAATGCGCCGCGCCGCCGGCGCCGGCAATGATGATGCGGATGCCGCGCGCAGCAGCCTGCTCGGCATACTGGAACAACAGATCGGGAGTGCGATGCGCAGAGACGACTCTTGTCTCGTGCGCGACATTTAGGCGCTGTAGCATCTCGGCGGTGTGTTGCATGGTTTCCCAGTCGGAACGGGAACCCATCACCACACCCACGAGCGGCGAACCGGGCACGGTCGTGCTGTCGACACTACTCACGGCAACATTCATGGTCAGCTCGCCCCAAAAACGCTATTGTAGTCGCAGACTTTTACCAAGCACACTGTTATGGACAAACGACTGCTAGACATCCTCTGTTGCCCGGTATCGAAACAGCCGCTCAAGCTCGCAAACAAGGCACAACTGGAGCTGCTCAACGCGTACATTCGTGCGGGCGACATT
>JANXUW010000103.1 GCA_025351985.1 Pseudolysobacter sp. | reverse complement strand
GAAAAGAATGACCAGCGGGGCAAATTGAAGCAGTGGATTGGTTGCCGCGCCGCCCGCTGCCTGGGCATACGCATTGGAAATCAGAAAATCCATAAGGCTCTCTATAAGATTCTGGCGCGCACCATCCCCTATGGTTGGCGGCGTACAGCAAAAGGGGCCGGATTATGGCATGGCAAGGCGCCGAAGTGCGAGTCAGGCCCGGCGCTACTCCACGCCAGCCTGCTGTCCGGCATAGAACGCGGCGACGAAATCCGCCAGACGGCCTTCGCTTATCGCCGTGCGCAAGCCGGCCATGAGTTCCTGGTAATAAAACAGGTTGTGCATGGTGCAGAGTTGCGGCGCGAGCATTTCGTTGCAGCGATCGAGGTGGCGCAGGTACGCGCGCGAGAAACCGCTGCGGCACGTGTAGCACGCACATGCCTCGTCGATCGGGCGCGTATCCTGACTGTATTTGGCATTGCGGATGCGCAGCACGCCGTGGCGTGTGAACAGATGGCCGTTGCGCGCATTGCGGCTCGGCATCACACAATCGAACATGTCGATGCCGCGCCGCACCGCCTCGACAATATCCTCGGGCCGACCGACACCCATCAGGTAACGCGGTTTGTCCTGCGGCATCAGCGGCAAGGTGGTTTCGAGCGTGTGATTGCGTTCTTCTTCAGGCTCGCCGACCGCGAGTCCGCCGATCGCATAACCATCGAAACCGATATCGATCAGCGCCGTCGCCGAACGTTCGCGCAACTCGGGATACACTCCACCCTGCACGATGCCGAACAACGAATTGCGACTGCCCTCATGCGCGCGTTTGCTGCGCTCGGCCCAGCGCAGCGACAATTCCATCGAGTCGGACGCCTGCGTGAGCGTTGCCGGATACGGCGTGCATTCGTCGAAGATCATCGCGATATCCGAATCGAGCACACGCTGGATGCGCATCGATTCTTCGGGCGACAGAAAAACTTTCGAGCCATCGACCGGCGAGGCGAACGTCACGCCTTCCTCGCTGATCTTGCGTCGCTTCGCCAGGCTGAAAACCTGAAAGCCGCCGGAATCCGTCAAGATCGGTTTGTTCCAGCCGATGAAACGATGCAGGCCACCGAACTCGCCGACCACATCCAATCCTGGGCGTAAAAACAAATGAAACGTGTTGCCGAGAATGATTTCGGCGCCGATTTCGAGCAGATCGCGCGGCGTCATCGCCTTGACCGAACCATACGTGCCGACCGGCATGAACGCCGGTGTTTCGATGCTGCCGCGCGCGAAGTCGATGCGGCCGCGGCGCGCGGCGCCATCGACTGTGTGCAAAGTAAATTTCATCGGGCTTTTGTTGGTGCTGGACGATTCCACTAATGAATTCCTGATAGATAACTACGCGACGAACGCGCGCTCAAAAAAGATTTTTCGATATCGATGTTCAGCCCGCGGACGACGCCGGCAGGATCAACATCGCATCGCCATACGAGAAAAATCGGTAGCGTTGCTCGACCGCGTGTTTGTATGCCGCGAGCATGAGCTCACGTCCGGCATACGCCGATACGAGCATCAGCAAGGTCGATTCCGGCAGATGGAAATTCGTGATCAGCGCATCGATGCTGCCGAAACGATAACCGGGGAAAATGAAAATCTGCGTCTCGCCGGCGAACGGCAAAACCACACCGTCGCGCGTCGCGGATTCGAGCGCACGCACCACCGTCGTGCCGACCGCAATCACACGACCACCCGCGGCGCGCGTCTGCGCAATTTTTGCGCACAAGGCCGCGCCGACGTTGAGCCATTCGCGATGCATCACGTGATCCTGCAAGCGCTCGGCGCGCATCGGTTGGAACGTACCGGCTCCGACGTGCAAGGTGACATAACCGAAGTCCACGCCACGTACCGTCAACGCATCGAGCAGAGCTTGATCGAAATGCAGCCCCGCGGTCGGCGCCGCAACCGCGCCGACTTCGCGCGCGAACACGGTCTGGTAGCGTTCGAGATCGGCATTGTCGGCGTCGCGTTCGATGTACGGCGGCAGCGGCATGCGCCCGACGCGCGCGAGTAAGGTTTCGAGCGCCTCGTCGCCCTCGAATTGCAACACGAAAAATTCGCCGTCGCGTCCGAGCACGCGCACCGGCGTACCGTCATCGAGCAAAAATACGCTATCGGGTTTCGGTTTCTTGCTGACGCCAAGTTGCGCGCGCGCCTGATTTCCGCCAAGCACACGCTCGATCAGAATCTCCACGCGCCCGCCGCTTTGCTTGCGCCCGAACAGGCGCGCCGGCAACACACGGGTATCGTTGAACACGAGCAGATCGCCGGGGCGCAGCAACGTCGTGAGATCGCCAAAAGCGCGATCGGTAAATTCCGCCCTCGCCACATCCACGCACAACAAACGACTCGCCGAGCGTTGTGGCAACGGCGTTTGTGCGATCAGCTCGGGCGGCAGATCAAAATGGAAATCGGATTTTTTCACGGACATGGCGATGAATAACGGCCTGCGATTATCGCCGATTCAAGCGCGCTGCGTGGCATTCCATCGAACGTCTGACGGCAAATGCAACGTCAGAATCGCGAAAAGCCGATCGTCAACCGGATGAGCGCTACAGCTCCGGTATCCGACACTGTGTTATCTGCAAGAAGATCACGATCTCCAGCAATCGTCATTGCCGACCTGCTCGCTCAGACCGGCGGAAGACGCTGCACTTTTGCGGCTTGTGGCACCCCGCACTCAACATGATACGCAGGTGTGTATTGTTTCCAGACTTCAATCGGAAGGCCGGTTGGCGCAAATCCTGACGCGTACATTTTCTCGAACACTTCTTCCCAGAAGATAATTCCGAAGTTTTGACCTAAATTTGCATTTTCCTGAAAAATTTCAGCTTGATCATAAATTTTATTGCCAAGACCTACAGATTGAAGGAAGATCAGATCAAAAGAGATTTTTTCTTCGCACAACATTTTAGCCAATTTCTGGTAGTTTTCCATTTGATTGCACTGCAGGCAAGCGCCGGTAATTATTTTGTTCTCGATTATTACAAAATGGTCGCGGTCATCCGAATTTTTGCAGCGAATAACAATATCCGGTGAAAAACCTCTCATTGTGTCGGAAAGCTCCTCTTTCGCCCCGGGCCAGCATTTTGGCAACGCTCGCGGTTCGACGCTCAGCGATTCGAAAGTAAGATTCGTCAAGGACAGTTGGGGTCTATTGGAGCGAGGCTCATAATACTTGTCACCCTGCTGGGATTTTAAGCGTTGCCAAATCGTAAGTTCTGCGAGAGGCTGGCCCTTTGAGCCGATATGCAACAGAAATCCTGATTCCCCACATCACGCATCCGCGAGTTCAAGTACGAAGTGCAACGGGGTTAAGTATACAATTCCACAATCTTCCCGTTATGCCGCTATGCCGCCATGGCGTGAAGCTCCTGCTTTTTCGTCTTCTCTGCGCCATCGCGCTTGAGGTGAGAGAGTGATTCT
>JANXUW010000091.1 GCA_025351985.1 Pseudolysobacter sp. | reverse complement strand
TCGTGCGAGCAATGCTTCGCTGTCCATGCCGCGCTTGATCAGTTTGAGCGCTGCTCGCTGCTCGTATTGGCCGTCCGCGCGCTCGACCAGCAGTACGATGCCCATGCCGCCGCGACCGAGTTCATGCACCACCGACCACGGACCGATGCGCGTGCCCGCGACAATCGTTGCCAGTGCCGCGTGCGGTTGCGACCACGCTGCCGCCAATACAATCTGTGCGGCGTCGACCGCGTGCTCGAACGCCGCCTGACCTTGATCGGCAAGCAGCAGTGCTTCCACGTCGCGTTTCAGTTCGGCATCGCCACCGCACAATTGTTCGAGCAAATTGTCGCGCGTGGCTGGTGCGGCCTCCGCGACCTGATCGAAAATTGCACTGATGCGCTGCCAGCGCTGCGTATTCACAAACCGGCCGATTTGGACGGCAACAGCAAACCGAGTTGTTGCACGAGAAACGCACACGCGCGCCGCCAGTCGCGTGCGACGGTGCGTTCGGTGAGTTGCAGCAGTTGCGCAATTTCGATCATGTCGAGGCCGGCAAATACGCGCCACTCCACCACTTGCGCCCCGCGCGGATCGAGTTCGACAAGTCGGTTCAACGCCGCATCGAGCGCGACTACATCGACCAGGTTTTCGTGATCGTGCGCAATCAATTCGCCGACCCCGGTGGTCAACGCGATCTGGCCGCTGCGCCGGCGAACGCTGCGTCGTCGCGCCTGATCGACCAGGATCTGACGCATCGCGCGCGCCGCCAGTGCAAAAAAATGCGAGCGCTCGAGTCCGGCCAGATGCACGGATTGATGCAGCTTGAGATACGCCTCATGCACCAGCGCGGTGGTATCCAGCGTGGGTTCTTCACCAGCCGCGTGGCGTTGCCGACTGGCGAGCCGGCGCAGTTCATCGTAGACGAAGGCGAACACTTCGGCGGGCGCGCCGGGAAGGGGAGTGTCGGGCGTCGCGTCCGTGTTTTTCACCGTGCGTCCCGCCTGAATAATGACCTGACTATAGGCGGTAAATATCCATGCAACAAGGCTGGCGCGGATGCGGCCGGAAGCGCATTTTCAAGCGCAGGAATTCGGTCGGCGCGGATTTCAAATCAGCATTGCCGTGCGCGCGATCGAATCCAGCACCAGCCAGCAGCAGCGATCAGGGCGATCTTTTGGACAGCATCCGAAGATTCGTGAAAAACACTTGGCGCAGCCATTAGGCGGAAGTGTTTATCATCCTGTAGACTGATATTAAGCTCGCCTAAGCCGGTGCATATGCGAGTGCATCGGCATAACACTGACGACAGCTTGTCGGGCAATCATCGTTGCATTCGTTCCGTCGTTCGTGCCGTTTGTGGCCACGTCGACATGACGATTTTCAGGGGGAAAACATGAAACATATTTTGCTCGCACTACTACTCGTGTCGGGTGCTGTTGCGGTTGGCAGTGCCGCTGCAGAGGATTCGATCAAAGCTGCCGACATTGCCCAGACCAGTCCGGTTTCAGTCGGGAAACCGGTCGAGATTGCGATGAAGCGCGCCGGTAGTCCGATCATCGATCTGCGCAAACTGCCGGCGACACCGCCGCGGCAGCGCGAACGTCCCGAGCGCGAAGAACCCGAAGTGGAGCCCATCGCGCTGCCGGGCGGTGGTCCGGTCGTTAACGCACCGACGCGGCCCGGCCCGAGCGCGCCGATGCCGACGACCACATCCAATTTCCTCGGCCTGGATTTCACCAACTGGGGCTCCGGGCGTCCACCTGATACCGTCGGCGATGTCGGCCCGACTTACTTCATCCAGGCAGTCAACGCTTCGATCGGCATCTATCGCAAATCCGACAGCGTGCGGGTGGCGGCATTCACCTTCGACACGTTCATGAGTCAAGGCAGTTTCGGCAATCTGTGCGACACCGATAATTTCGGCGACCCGGTGATTTTGTACGATAGCTTTGAAGATCGCTGGGTCATCACCGATTTTGCATTCCAGCTCGATGGATCGAGCAATGTGGTCAATCCGCCCGGCGTGTTTCAGTGTATTGCGGTGTCGAAAACCGGCGATCCGGTCAGCGGCGGCTGGAACTTTTATTCGCTGCATCTGACCGATGCGCTCAACGATTATCCGAAGTTCGGCATCTGGCCGGATGCCATCTACATGTCGGCCAACATGTTCGGATTTCCCGCCGGTGGTGCATTCCAGGGGAGCCGCGTGTGGGCGTTCAACAAGGCCCAGATGTATGCCGGCGCGACGTCGATCCAGATCGTCCAGTTCAGCCCGCCATCCTCCGAATTCACCTTGCTGCCGGCGAATGCGCGCCTGCAAACCGGCACACCGCCGTCGGGCTCGCCGAACTATTACAGCACCGTTTTCAATTTCACCAACGCGGTGTCGATCTACAAGTTTCATGTCGACTGGAACAGCATCTCGCTATCCACTTTCACCGGGCCATTCACCACCATCGCGCCAGCGAGCTGGGCCGCCGCGCCGGCCACGGTGCCGGCGCAGGGCGGCAACGCCAACGACACGCTGGCGACGCGCCTGATGATGCAGAACCAGTACACCAATATCGGCGGAATCGAATCGATCTGGAATGCGCATACGGTGTTGGGCGGTGCCGCTGCGACATCCGCGCCGCGTTACTACCAGATCACAGTGACCGGCGGCACGGTTGCGGCCACCACCACGCAGGCGGTCACCCACACGCCAGATACCACGGTCAACCGTTACATGCCCAGCCTGGCGCTCGATCGCGCCGGCGACATGGCGCTCGGTTATAGCGCCTCCTCGGCGGCGTTGATTCCGGCGATCCGCTACGCGGGCCGTCTGGCCGGCGATCCGGTCAACACCTTGCCGCAAACCGAAACCTCGCTGGTCGAGGGCACCGGTGCACAAAACTCCAGCACGCGCTGGGGCGACTACAGCGCGATGTCGCTGGATCCGAACGGCTGCACGTTCTGGTACACCAACGAGTATTACATCACTACCGGCAACAACTGGCAGACGCGCGTCGGCTCGTTTCAATTTCCGTCGTGTACTCAAGTGAGCAGCGGTACGCTGCAAGGCACCGTCACCGCCAGTGTCGGCGGCGCACCGATCAGCGGTGCGACGATCACTTTCGGCAGCCGCACCGCCACCACCAACGGCAGCGGTTTTTATCAGTTCCCGAGTATTCCCTCGGGCACCTATCCCGGCATCACCGCGAGTTATCCGGGGCGTGTTTCAAGCAGCGCGAGCAGCATCGTCCTGAGCGATGCTGCGACAACCACGCAGAACTTTTCGTTGGCTGCGGCCCCAACTAGTGCGTGTCTGATCGACACTTCGCAGAGCGACTTCCAGACGGGCGTTCCGACCAATGTCGATCTGAGCAACAGCCCGGGCAATGCAGTACTGCTCAACGCCGCAAATATTGATCAGCAGAACACTACGCTCAGTACGAGCGGGGTCGCGTTGACGTCAACCTCCTGGGTGGGGCAAACATTTACTCCTGGCGTAACCGGCCAGTTGACCCGGGCCGATGTCAATCTTTTCTGCAGCGGTTGCAGCGGGACTTTTCCGAATCTGACGCTCGCGCTTAGAGCCACCAGTGGCAATCTGCCGACCGGGGCCGATCTCGCCACGGCAACCCTCGCCGGCAATAACAGCGGTGCTTCGAGCTACTTCAGCGGCACGTTCGCCAGCCCGCCAACACTGACGGCAGGCACGGTCTACGCGTTGGTCGTGCGAGCGGTATCCAACCCCTCGGTTGGCACGTACGCATTTACTCGAAGTGCCACTAACGTATACGCCAACGGTCAGCGCGTCTCATCAACGAATAGTGGCGGCACCTGGACTGCGCCATTGACCGCTGGTCAAACTACGGATGGTGGTTTCGTAACGTATATGAACACCGGCTTCGCCCTCTCGGGCAATTTGATTTCGTCGAACAAGGACAGCAATCTGGCGACCGGATTGTCGCCGATCTGGTCGACCCTTTCCTGGAATGCCAGCACGCCGGCGAACACCGCACTGGCGTTCCAGATCGCGGCGAGCAACTCGGCGTCCGGCCCGTTCAATTTTGTCGGCCCCGATGGCACGGCGAGCACGTTCTTCAGCACTAGTGGCGCGTCGCTCAATCAGTTCAATGGCAACCGTTATCTGAAATATCAGGCGGATCTTTCGACGACCAATAGTGCGGCGACACCGGTAATGAACGACGTCACGGTCTGTTACGCGGCTCCGCCGCCACCTGATCTGTCGTTGAGCAAGAGTGATGGCGGCGCATCGGTGGCACCAGGCGGCACGGTGGCGTATACGCTGACTTACGCGAATGGCGGTGGACAGAATGCAACCGGTGTGGTGTTGAGCGAAACCGTTCCGGCCAACGCCACGTTCAATGCCGGCGCGAGCACCGCGGGCTGGGTTTGCACGCCGAACAACAATGCCGGATCAAACTGCACGCTGGCGATAGGCACGGTCAACGCCGGGGTCAGCAATCAGACCGCGACCTTCGCCGTGACTGCGATAACGCCGATCGCGGCGGGTGTGAGCCAGCTCTCCAACACCGCCAGCATTGCCGACGATTCAACGCATGGGGCCGATCTCACACCGGGCAACAACACCGCCAGCGACACCACGCCATTCACCGGTGCGCCCGATTTGACCATCAGCAACAGCGATGGCGGGGCGTCGGTGGCTCCCGGCGGCATGGTGGTCTACACCCTGACCTATGCCAACGTCGGCAATCGTGGCGCGGCAGGCGTGGTATTGAGCGAAACCGTCTCGGCGAACACGACGTTCAATTCCGCTGCGAGTAGCGCCGGCTGGGTGTGCTCCCCGAACAACAATGCCGGTTCGACCTGCACGCTGGCAGCGGCGACGATCGCCGCCGGCAGTGGCAATCAGGCCGCCACGTTTGCCGAGACGGTTGGCAGCCCGCTGTCGCTCGCGGTGACGCAGATATCGAATACCGCCAGCATCGCTGATGATGGCAGCAACGGCACCGATCCGATCCCGGCGAATAATTCCAGCACCGATACCACGCCGATTTCCGCGGCGGATCTGTCGATCAGCAACAGCGACGGCGTGACCTCGGCAACACCGGGCGGCGCGGTGACTTACACCATCACGGCAGCGAACGCCGGCCCGAGCATCACCACGGGCGCGACGGTCACGGATACATTCCCGGGGACATTGGCGTGTAATTGGACATGCGCCGGCGCGGGCGGCGGCACGTGCACCACAGCATCGGGTGCAGGAAATATTAATGCTGCGGTTAATTTACCGGTGGGCGGTTCGGCGGTGTACACGGCGGTGTGCAATATTTCGGCAGCGGCGACCGGTTCGCTGGTCAATACCGCAGCTGTGGCGACGCCGGTTGGCATCACCGATCCAACCCCCGGCAACAACTCCGCCAGCGACACCGACACACTGGTGGCGACGGCCGATGTCGCGCTGACAATCACCGACAATCGTGCGTTTGTGCAGGTCGGCGATTCGCTGAATTATCTGATCAATGTCAGCAATACCAGCGGGCCGAGTAACGTGACCGCCACCGTAACCGATGTGCTGCCGACGGAGTTGTCGAGCGGCAGTTGGGTGTGCACGCCTTCCGGTGGTGCCGCGTGCGCCAATGGCAGCGGCAATACGCTCAGCGATAACGCGACGTTGCCGGTCGGCAGCCAGGCCTCGTACCTGTATTCGGCAACGGTGCAGCCGGGTAGTCCGGACGATGTGATCAGCAATACGGCATCGGCCGTGCTGGTTGCGGGCACCGATCCCAATCCCGCCAACAACAGCGCCAGCGACACGCCGCAAGACATCATCGTGATCTTCAAGGACGGCTTCGAGGGCGTACCGCTGGCATTGCTGCCGGTGGACGGAAACAGCAGCGGGGTCGGATTCACCAGCGTCAATCTCAAGCTCAATGCCACGCTTTTGCAGCGGCTTGGAATGGTGCCGGTGGCGGTGGTTTCCGGCGTATCCACATCCGGCAAGAACTTGTTCACGATCGAGCTCGCGCGCTTCGGCAAGGATATCGCCGCGCGCAGCTTGATAACGGATGCGCACGGATTGCGCGAGCGCTCGGCTTGGCAGATTCTTGCGGCCAATCCACAACAGATGGCGCTGGATTGGCAGTCGGCATCGGACCATGTTGCCGATGGTTATCTGAGCATCGGCAGCGGCGGAACCGCGCTGCTGGCGAGCGGTCATGGTCAACAGGATCGCTTGATCCATTTGCTCGTAACGATCGACGGCAACCTGCCGTGGATGAATCTGGTCGCACACTGAATCGAGCTATTCGAGCTTCCATCGAGCCCGGGAAACCGGGCTCTTTTTTTTGTGCGATTTACGCGCGCTTAAGTGTTTCGCGCGTACCTTCAATAGTTGATTTTGTTTGGAGTTCGCCATGCACGCTATCGCTCGGGTAATCTTTTTGTGCGTGGTTTTGTCGTTCGCGCTTGCCGCACATGCCGAGCGCGATTTCAGCGGAACCACCGCGTCCGGCGCGTATTACCAGATTGCCGTTCCCGATGGTTGGAAAGCCGGCGATTCTCTGATCCTGTTCCAGCACGGATTGAGTTTCGATCCACCGGCGCCGAATCCGGATCTCGGCCCGCTCAAGGCTCTCCAGCTCAGCGAAGGTTATGCGATTGCGGCGTCGAGTTTTCGCCAGCGCTCGTGGGCGTTGTTCAGTGCGCCGGACGACAACGCCGACTTGCTGGCCGCGTTCAAGCAGCAGGTCGGTGTACCGGGTGCAATCATTCCGTACGGCGGTTCACTCGGTGGATTGATCGCGCTGAAACTTGCCGAAGATCCACGTTTCGCGCCGGTGCCCGGCGTGTATTCGGCGTGTCCGCCCGCGGCCGGTTCGCGCGTATGGGATACCGCGATCGACCTGCGCCTGGCCTACGATGTGGTTTGCCACGGCGCCGGTGATTTGCCGACCGGCAAACAGCCGTATCCGTGGGCCTACAACCTGGATGATATTCCGGACAATCTTTCCGATCTGGAAGATCAGGCGCTGCTGATTCCGACCTTGATTCCGCTGAATCGCTGCACCGGCGTCAATCTGCCGCAAGAGTTGCGCAACGGCGCGATGAAACGCCGCCTTGCGCAATTGATGGATCTCGCCCACATCAGCAGCGAAAAGTTTTTCGTCACCAACGCGGGATATGCGATCTACGCGCTCAGCGATCTCGTGCGTGCGCCCGACAAGTTGAACAATTCCAACCCGTTCACCACGGTCGGTGTGGATTACAACGATGCCACGCTGAATTCGGACATTCTGCGCATTCAAGCCGATCCGTTCGCCTCACTGTATTTCCGCTGGGCGTCGGATTTCCGCGGCGACATCGGCGGCGCGAAAGTGATCTCGGTGCAGACCAGCCAGGATCAACTGGTGATACCGGCGAATCAGTATACTTTGCGACAAACGCTGCCAAGTACACAATTGACCAGCGCGATCGTCAATGAAACCACACCGACGCATTGCGGCTTCAGTCTGGCCGAAGGTGTGTCCGGCTGGGAGGCGCTGCGCCGCTGGATTGCCGGCGGCCCGCAGCCGAGCGTCAATGATCTGCAAGCCGGTTGTTATAGCGCCAGCGCCGCCGGTGCAAGTGGTGCGTGCCGTTACGATGCGAGCATCGTGCCGCCGAGTTTCGATAGCCAGGTGCGGCCGCGCCCCGCCAGCACCGCGCCGAACGTCGATGCACATTACAGCGGCCAATGGTACGACCCCGCGCGCAGCGGCGAAGGCATCGAGATCGAAGTGCTCGATAGTCGCCTGGCTTATGTGGCGATGTTTACCTATCCGCCAACCGGCGGCAGCGGTGTGCAAGCCTGGCTAACCGGTGTTGGTGAAGTGCTCGGCAATGGCATCGAATTTCCCGATATGCTGCTGCAAACGCCGGACGGCAAGGGCGGTTTGAACACCCAGCATTGGGGACGCTTGGGTGTCAGTTTCGATAGCTGCGAGCAGGGCAGCATGCGCTGGGATGGCCCGCCGCAATGGGGTTCGATGACCGTGCCGATCCGCCATCTGCTGCATCTTGATGGTCTGGGCTGCGGCGATGCGACGCCCGCCCCGGCGCAACCCAGCGGTGCCTGGTACGACTCGCGTTTTTACGGCACCGGATTCCTGTTTGAGCAGATCGATCCGATGACGATGTCAGCGACATATTTCGGCGTGGATAGCGCCGGCAATCAAGTCTGGTTGACGGGCATCGGTACACGTACCGACGACGGCAGTTTCGATATCGACCTGATCCAGCCGATCGGCACGCATTTCGGTACGGCGTTCGACAAGACCCAGGTCATCCGCGCGCCGATGGGCAAACTGACGCATCTCGTTTTGGGCTGCAATACCGGTACAGCGCAATTTGGTTGGGGATCCGCGAATCCTGCTTTGTCGACGCTCTCGTTGAAACGCATAACCAACATCGCCGGTGTGGCTACCTGCTCGCCCTGATAATCCGATTCGGAATGAGCCACATTTGCGAACAAGAGGGATGAGCGTGTTCGGCGCTGTTGTCGTTGCCAAATTCGGGATGCGGGTGTAGTTTTCGACAACGTTTGCGTTGACTCGGCGGGGGCCGGGTCGCTGTCACCATTGACTTGTAGATCCGGCGGGCGCGGCTGCGGGAAGTGTAGCCCCGTCGAGGTCGGCAAATCGCAAACAACTGTGGATTACAAAACTTACCGGGGAGTTACACCATGAAAATCGCTGCAATCTTTTCCACCCTTCTCCTCGGCTGCATTCTGGCCGCAGGACACGCGCGTGCCAATGATGGCGAGGAGCTGACCGTTCACAACCAGACCGGCCACGAGGCCGTAGTTTTCCTGTTGCAAAACGATGCGCCGGATCTGGATCCCGACGACGGCGTGCAGGTCGCGGCGATCGATAACGGCGGCAGCGCCGTGGCACACGTTCCGCATTGCCATTTCGGTGTGCTGCTGGTCGATCACGAAGACATCTGGCACGCCGAGTTCCACGATTGCCATTCGACCGACTTCACGTTCACGAGCAGCACCGGGCACGCCAAACGCGAGCACCACCACGACCACGACCAAGACCACGACCACGAACATTGATTCGTATCGGCATCATCGCCCAGCATCATGAGCAGTCGGTAAGCGTCTCCGCCTTTAGAACCAACCCATACTGGCCGATCTGTGAGCAGAAACTGATCTGGATCGTCGCGCTCTGGCTCAGGTCCACGTCGCCACGTTCTATCGGGCTCTTACAAAATAGCGCCTGGGCCCGGCCCGAGAGCTTGGGCTTAGCCGTCGAAACCGTCTCTGAAAATACCTTCGGCCAGTATCTCCTTCACCGCGTTGTTGCCGGAATCGGCGACGAACACGTTGCCGCTGGCATCGACGGCGACGCCGAGGGGCTGGTTGAACCCGCTGCCAAGCGTGTTGACCGTCGTATAGCCGCCGGCCGCCAGGATCTCTCTCACCGCGTTGTCGTTGACAAAGCTGACGAACACGTTGCCGCTGGCATCGACGGCGACGCCGACGAGAATAGAGGGAGAGCTGAACCCGCCGAGCGTGTTGACCGTCGTATAACCGCCGGCTGCCAGGATATCCCTCACCGCACTGGTCTCGCTGACGATCACGTTGCCGCTCGCATCGACAGCGACTCCGTAGGGATAGCTGAACGCGTAGTTGAACCTGAACAGCGTCGGATAGCCGTATAACGGCACGATCACCTTCACCGCGGTGTTGCCGGTATCGGCGATGAACACGTTGCCGCTGGCATCGACGGCGACGCCGGCGGGACCGTTGAACCCGTAGCCGAGCGTGTTCACCGTGGCATAGCCGCCGGCGGCCAAGATCTCTTTCACCGCGTTGTTTTTGGTATCGGCGACGAACACGTTGCCGCTGGGATCGACGGCGACGCCAAAGGGGCCGTTGAACCCGCTGCCGAGCGTGTTGATCGTTGTATAGCCGCCGGCCTTCAGGATCTCCTTCACCACGTTGTGGCCGGTATCGGCGACGAACACGTTGCCGCTGGCATCGACGGCGACGCCGGCGGGGCTGTTGAACCCGCTGCCGAGCGTGATGATCGTTGCGGCCTCGGCCGCAGGCGAACCTGCGGCGCTGCCGATCAGGCTCATTACCAGGACAAACCTTACCGAACGCTTCATGCCGCTACTCCCCTGTGATAGACGGTGATCGATGCTGTGAGGCGGTGACGCCGAGCTCGGTGGCGGCGACCGAGTGGGTTGGTGTTACTTCCCGGGCGGATAGCGGAAGCATACAGGTGAAATACCGCGACGCCACACCAGGATGAGAGCACGCTCCAAACCCAAACCCAAAACGCGGTCGGCGGTGGTCAGTCGCGCGGTCGATCCGCCAGCGGTCGCGCGTCGGATCGCGTGAGCCTTGTCCAGCGTGTTGCCCTGCGTTTACATAAAAATAGTAGACTAGCTACATATTATTGTTTTGTACACTTTATAACTTTATGGAAAATGGTACATATTCTATTTGTATAGCTCCTATGATGGATTGTTATGGCGCATTTTTTTCTCTTGATGATACGGGCACATAGACCCTACTCCACAGATCATTGGATCATTTTTGGAGCATCAAAAATCAGTAAACGATCGTCTGCCGAAAAGGCCGGCAGCAAAAAGAGAGTGGAACATTTGGAAAAGCACTTGCGCCGGAAGCGCTTGGCGCAGTAGGCTTGCGTCGTGTTCCCCGCCAGACCGCCAACAGCGAACTGGAGGTGACGCAAAAGTTTCCTGGTGACCACGTCCATAACGTGGGTTAAAGCCCGCTACACCACCTGCACGGGCGGCATTCAGAAAAAGAATGTGGTGGCTAAGAGCGATTGTTTTGTCGCTTGTTCTCGTCAGCGAACGGTTACATGCCGCAAGGTAATGTCAGCCGTTTTCGCATATCGGGGTTGTCTGTGCCCCAAGATTTCATCTCGTTTTATCGAGACAGCTGTTTACATCAATAACTTCGCTGTTGCCTTAGCGCAATACGTTGCAAGTTATGCATGCGCTGCGGTTTGCTGCAGCGACTTTGCCTCATCTAGTCTCGGAATGCGACGGCATCGATAGTTGCCGACTTCGTACAACGTGTGCTGGACTCGTCCTTGGCTTTCTGAAAAGTCTTGGGCCTTGTCTTCAACGGGCAATCGCCCGAATCAAATGTGGAAAACGGCAGCCAACGCCGGCCTTGGCTATGCGCCATCGGGCGAATGTGGGTAACGAAAAATTTGCGATGACACTTTTTAAAAAACAATCCAATCAGGCGAGGATACAGACCATGACTAGGGCCTGTTAACACTAAACTATTTCGTGTTGTATACTTGCGCAATGGAAATCACAGAAGCGCAATACGCAAAGATTTGCGAATGTCTGCCGGTACAGCGAGGCAACGTCAGCCTGACCAAT
>JANXUW010000084.1 GCA_025351985.1 Pseudolysobacter sp. | reverse complement strand
GAACAAGAACGGTCCGCGCCTCTCGGCGTGGCATTGGTAACACGTCTCGTTGACGGTATTGGTCTTGAGCAACGGCGTGGTCAGCGAGCCGTGCGGATTGTGGCAATCGTCGCAGCTCATCTGGCCTTCCGGCAGCGGCATATGCGAACGCCGGTTGAACTGCATGCGCACATCCTTGTGGCACTGCGAACAGGTATCGTTGATCGAGGCTTTCGCCATCAGGCCTTCGGACGAAAACTTCGCCATCGGGTTGTGACAATCGCTGCACGACAACTCGTTGCGCTGATGGATCGAGCCGGCCCAGTGATCGCGCGGACCGCCTTGATGGCACGTCAAACAGGTCTGCGTCTGCAGCGCGATCGGCGTGCCGGAATCATGCGTGAAACCGATGATCAAACCCTTACTGTTCGGTTGCGCCGCATGCGCGGAACCCGGACCGTGGCAGGTTTCGCAAACGGGAATAGTCGGATCGGCCTTGGCTGCCGCGTGCAATCCGAGCGCGTGCAGGGTGTGGGTGAAATGCTCGCTCTCGAGTTGATGGCAGGCGATGCAGACTTTTTCGCCGACCGGCTTGGCCTCGGCTGCGAGCGGATTGACCGCGACCGTGGCGTTGGCGAATCCGGGCGCTGGCAATAGCTGGCTGGCACGGGCGTGGGTTTCGTCGGCGGAGAGATTGGTCGCAGGTAGCCGCAGCGGCGGCGCATCCGTGGGCTTTTGCGCGAGCGCGACCGCGCAACCGGCGAACCAGAACACGATGCCGGCGAGCACGATCGAGGCCCGCTGTGTGTGGCGAAAGCTCATTGTTCGATTCCTCCCTCCCGTGAGTTTTCGCGACCGGCGCGCGCGCCGGCGATGCCGCTGGATTGGCGCAAGTGGTGTAGGTACCGGAAGTGTCGCGAAAGGTTGTGTGCATCGACAGGCGCACTTTTGCAGTGCCGGATCGACGCAAAATACCGCGCCATCGCTGCCCGCCTGCGATAGCAATCTTTGCGCCCGGCGGCCGGCTCGCGGATAATCCGCGCTCTCTTGCGGCCGCTGCGCCGCGTTCATGGCCTGATCGATGACCGAAATCCTGCACCACCTTCCCGAATTCATCGGCAATCATTATTTGCTGGTGATGCTGCTTGTCGCGCTATTGTTCATCCTCATCAGCAACGAAGTTTCCGGCCTGTTTCGCGGCTACAAGTCGCTCACGCCGGGCGGCCTCACCCAGCTCATCAATCGCAACGACGCGCTGCTGATCGACATGTCGAGCAAGCAGGATTTCGATCAAGGCCATATCGTCGGCGCCAAACACGTACCGCAGTCGCAGTTCGATCCGGAAAGCAAGGATCTGGTCAAGGTCAAGGAGCTGCCCGTGGCGATGTATTGCAAGACCGGCCAGACCTCGGCCACGGCGGCGACGCGACTCGTGAAAGCCGGCTTCAAGAATGTGTACTGGCTGGATGGCGGACTCGCCGCGTGGCGCCAGGCCGATCTGCCGGTGGTCAAATAATGTCAGCAAAATCTGCACGGAGATTTTTCATGCGTCAGTCATTTTTATCATGCGCGGGCATGCTGCTTGCGCTGGGTTTGATGCTCGGCTGCGCGCGCCAGGCGCCGGCACCAGCGGCCACCGATGAAGTGAGTCTGAAACTCACCGAACTCGGTCGATACGACTGGCGCGGCGATCAATTCACGCCGCAGGATCTGCGCACGCAACTGGTCGAATTCCACAAGACCGTGCCGTTCACGTCGATCAGCGTCGCACCGGGAAATCGTCCGCTCAGCGAGATGCAGAAAGCCCAGCTCGGCACTTTGGCGCGTGAGCTCGGCGCCAAGGCGTACATCGAAGTGGACGGCAAACGTCAGGAAATCAAACTCGGGCAATAACTCTCAGGCAACGGCAAGCTGCGCTTGAAAACCCCGGATACGGCGCAACGTTGCTGCAACGGAAAGCAAGGCGTTGGCGTTTGACGACCTGCCATCCATCGATCCGCCACAAAATTTTTCGCCGTAAAACCTTGCTCGCCGTCGGCAACAGTGCGCCAAACCATGCGACGTGGGATAATCCGCGCCCTTTTAACCCTAGATTCCGGAGTAATACATGGCCGATACCATCGCCACCAACGGCGCAGCAGAACCGCAGGGCCAGGCCCAATTGAGCCTGCAGAAAGTTTACATAAAAGACGCTTCGTTCGAAGTGCCCGGCGCGCCGCAGATCTTTCAGGAAGCCGGCCAGCCGCAGGTGCAGCTCAATCTTTCGCAAAAAGTGGGCACGATCGCCGAGAACACGTTTGAAGTGATCTTGAGCGTCACCGTCACCTGCAGCGTCGGTGAAAAAACCGCGTATCTCGCCGAAGTGCAGCAGGCCGGCATCTTTGGCCTGGTCGGTTTCGACGATGCCAGCCGCGATACCGTGCTCGCCACGTATTGCCCGAACGTGTTGTTCCCGTATGCGCGCCAGATGGTGTCGGATATGGTGCAGAACGGTGGTTTCCCGCCGTTCCTGTTGCAGCCGATCAACTTCGAGGCCTTGTATGCCGAACAGCAGCGTCGCCAGCAAGCCGGCGAAAGCACCGGCGTGATCGGCAACGCCTGAGTCATACCGAACCCACGTCGGCGCGAGCA
This sequence comes from Pseudolysobacter sp., assembly GCA_025351985.1. Taxonomy (GTDB): domain Bacteria; phylum Pseudomonadota; class Gammaproteobacteria; order Xanthomonadales; family Rhodanobacteraceae; genus Pseudolysobacter. The sequence continues at coordinate 1,504 of JANXUW010000084.1, read as the reverse complement.
TCCGCGATGACCGCAAGTCAGCGTGTTGCAGTAGCCGTGCTCGGCGCGGGTTCGTGGGGCACGGCGCTCGCCGCCCTGCTCGCACGCAATGGCGGCCCCACAACCTTGTGGGGTCGTGATTCGAACGCAATGACCGAGATGGCGCAGACGCGCCGCAACCGGCGTTATCTGCCCGAACAGGAACTGCCGGAGTCGTTGCAGATCTCCAGTGACTTGCGCGCCACGGTGCGTGCCGCCGAACTGGTATTGATCGTCACGCCGAGTCACGCGTTTCACGATTTGCTTGATCAGATCGCCGGCGATCTCGCGCCCGATGTCGGCATCGCCTGGGCGACCAAGGGTTTCGAACCCGGCACCGGACGATTCCTGCACGAGCTGGTGGCGGAAAAATTCCCGCAGCGCGCCGCCGCCATCGTCACCGGCCCGTCGTTTGCGCGCGAAGTGGCGCAGGGATTGCCGACCGCAGTCACCGTGCATTCCACCGATCATGCATTTGCGCAACAGGTTGCGGCGTTGTTGCACGCATCGACGTTTCGCGCCTATACCGGCTCCGATGTGGTCGGCGCCGAACTCGGTGGAGCGATGAAAAACGTGCTGGCGGTCGCCACCGGCGTGGCCGATGGCATGCAGCTCGGCCTGAATGCGCGTGCCGGTTTGATCACGCGCGGATTGAATGAAATGCTGCGTCTCGGTGTGGCGCTTGGCGCGCGTGCGGAAACCTTGATGGGCCTCGCCGGCCTCGGCGATCTGGTGCTCACGTGCACCGGCGATCTGTCGCGCAATCGCCGCCTCGGCCTCGCGCTCGGCTGCGGCACCTCGCTCAACGATGCGATCGCCGAAATCGGCCAGGTGGTCGAGAGCGTGCAGACGGTCGATGAAGTGATGCGGCTGGCGCACCGGCACCAGATCGAACTGCCGATCAGCGCTGGCGTGCAACGCGTATTGCATGAGGAAATCACGCCCGCCGAAGGTTTGCGCACCCTGCTCGCGCGCCAGCAGAAACCGGAATATACCGCGCCGCTCGCGCACTGACTATTCGCGCCGCGAAATCTAACTGCCGCCGGCGAATCCGCTCTGGCGCCACGCCTCGAACACCACCACCGCCACCGCATTCGACAGATTCAAACTGCGATTGTCCGGCCGCATCGGCAGGCGCAAGCGCTGCTCCGGCGGCAGGCTGTCGAGCAAATCCTGCGGCAATCCGCGCGTTTCCGGACCGAACAGCACGGCATCGTTTTCGCGAAATTGTGTATTTGTATATAAAGTTGCAGAGCGCGTCGACAGCGCGAATACGCGATCCGGTTTTACTGCGGCGAGAAAGGCCGCGAAATCGTCGTGCGCATCGAGCGTGGTGAACTCGTGATAATCGAGTCCGGCGCGACGCAGCTTGGCGTGATCGAGATCGAAACCCAGCGGCCGGATCAGATGCAGGCGCGCGCCGGTATTCGCGCAAAGTCGAATCACATTGCCGGTGTTCGGCGGAATTTCCGGTTGGTACAGAACG
>JANXUW010000082.1 GCA_025351985.1 Pseudolysobacter sp. | reverse complement strand
CGCGGCATGGGCGCCTGCAACCAGCATCGCCACGGCATTGCTGTTATGGCGTCATGCACCTTGTATCTGGATTTTGGAGCCGATGGAATTGCGTGGCTGATACTTGCCGCTCAACGGCGCCAGCACCAATGCCAAGGTTCGTAAGTAATGCCGTGCGGATTGCCGCGCGGAAACGACAGGTGGAATCCGTACGCTCGCGCGTGAGTCTGCAACCACGCAAACGCCGGCGAGTTTTCGAATTGCTGTTCGAGTGCGGCGAAGCCCGGCGTGGTGATATCGAGTGCGCGCCCGGAGTGATGTTCGCTGTAACCCGGTGCGGCATTTACTTCGAGGATTTCCGCAATCGATAAGCCGCGTTCGAGCTTGCGCGTGAAGATGCCGAGTTGATATTCGATGCTGCGAAACGCGGAGACAAACTGCAGTGTGATGCCGTCTTTTGCCGCTGCATTGCACAGGCGGTGCCATGCGCGCGCCGCGCGCGGTGCCAGGCGCTGCTCGCGACCTTGCGTATCCAGACCGATGCCGAGCAGGGCGGCAGGTTCGCGCACCGGTCGCAGTTTTCGGAGCTTGCCGTAATCGCGTGGCACGCCGAGTGCGAAGGCTTGCTGCAGAAGTTCGCGCTGAAGCGTGCGGTCAGTCACGATGATGCTCTCCAGTGAACAGCGTCGCGCGCATCGTCATTTTTTTCGTCCATTTTTTTCGGCAACCACTGGCGTTGCCTTGGCGCGCCCGACTTTGCGCAATGCGTCGCGCAGCACATATTCGATCTGCGCATTGACGCTGCGCAACTCGTCGTCGGCCCAGCGTTGCACCGCGTCGAGCACGTCGGCGCTGATGCGCAATGGGTAGGCTTTTTTGTCCGCGCTCATCCGGGTTTCATGTAGCGCTTCATGCCAACCATCATCCAGCCGATCAGCGCATTGATGGCAATCGTCATGAATAGTACGGCGTAGACGATCCCAGTTTTTGAATGCGCAAAGCTGGCGACATACAAACCGACACCTGCAATGACGGCGCCAATGAAATACATGGCTCTTCCAGTAAAGCGTCCCAACGCTGCAGCGTCGGCTACCAGCGCAAGATCGACGTTGGATAGAAGCCCTAGGCGTTGTTTGTTGTGCAGCAGATAGCCGACCACAAATGCGGGTATCGCCGCAACGATAAAAATCACGCCGGCAAGCAGATTCATCGCGCCATCCTCAGCTGTACAACGTGCCGGTGTTGACGATCGGCTGCGTGCCACGCTCGCCGCACAAGACCACCAAAAGATTGCTGACCATCGCTGCCTTGCGTTCTTCGTCGAGCTGCACGACATTGCGTTTGGCGAGCTGTTCGAGCGCCATCTCGACCATGCTGACCGCGCCCTCGACGATACGCGTGCGTGCCGCGATGATCGCGCTGGCCTGCTGGCGTTGCAGCATCGCCTGTGCGATTTCCGGCGCGAAGGCGAGGTGCGTGATGCGCGACTCGATCACCCTGATGCCGGCGCTGGTCAGGCGATCCTGGATCTCCTTTTGCAGATGCTCGGAGATCTCCTTGCCATGACTGCGCAGCGACAACGCGCCGGTATCGTGCGAATCGTAGGGATAACTGGTCGCCATCGAACGCAATGCCGATTCGCTCTGGATATGGATGAAATCTTCGTAGTCGTTGACCTCGAAAATCGCCTCGGCAGTGTCGACCACTTGCCACACCACGACGGCCGCGATCTCGATCGGATTGCCATCGAGATCGTTCACCTTGAGCTTGCTCGATTCGAAATTGCGCACGCGCAAACTGACCGAACGTTTGCTGTAGAACGGATTGGTCCAGCGCGGGCCGGCATCACGCACGGTGCCGACATATCGACCGAAAAACTGCAGCACCTTGCCTTCATTCGGCGCGACTGTAAAAAAGCCGCCGAGGGCGATCAGCAGCATCGCGCCAGAAAGCACAGCGAGGATGATGGCCCAGGCAACTTGATGCTGCAGCGATGCGATCAGCCACGCGCCAACGGCGAGCAACAGCAGGATGAGGCCGATCAGCGCGGGAATTCCCGACGGTGCGGAATAACGACGTTCGTTCATGGCAACACTCCTTGAGAGTTTCGTAATTAGATATCATTATGATATCTATCGTCAAGAAATGGAAGGATCGGCGTATTTTGCAAGGGCGCCAAAGAAGAATCCGTCATCCCAGCGTAGGCTGGGATCCATCTTGATCTGGCACGAAAGTCAAAATGGATTCCAGCCTGCGCTGGTATGACGAGCAATATGGGATGACGAGCGATAAGAGACGAGCAAAAAAAGCGGCAGGTAAAGCAATCTTCTATAATTACTATGGCGCAGGCGCCACCAGCGGCGTGATCGCGCGGATACGAATCCGTCCGAGACTACCTAGCCCCGAATAAAACCGCCACGGATCGCCATCGCCGACCGACAACGCGATATGCCCCGCATCGAAGCCTGCCAGCGCCGCGTCGAAACTCTGCCAGCGCCCGTCGATCCACGCCTGCGCCCACGCATGCGGCACGAACACGTTGTCCTTGCCAGCGTAATGATCGGTGTAGGCCATGCCATCGACCACACGCGTGGCAATGCCCGATGCGCGTCCGAGCGCGGCCAGCAATACCGCGTGTTCGGTGCAATCGCCTTCCGGATTTTTCGCGACTTCGAGCGCCGAGGCATAACCGACGCTGAGATCCTTGTTGCGGATAAAATGGCGCACGAATTCCTGCAGATTGTGCATGCGATCCGCTGGCGTGGCCGCATTGCCGATACCTTGTTTCGCGAGCTTGACGATTTCCGGCGCGGTGCTTTGCAGCCAGTCGGTTGGCTGGAAATCCGCCGCGATGGGTTTATCTTCGCCGCTGCCCGGCATGCCATCGAGCAACGGCATGATGTTGAGCGTGGCGCGGCCGCTGCTCGCATCCATCACTCTTTGTTCGTCGGTCTGCGTGATCGTCAGCGGCTCGCTGTTGTCGGTCGCCTGCAGCGTGATCTTGATGCCGTGGGCGAGCTCATCCTTGCTCAGCGCGTGCGGTGCGCGCACGAGCATTTGCGTGAGCATGTCGGTCGATTGATTCGGCGCGAGTGCACACGATTTATCGCACGCGAGCATGGTCAGGTTGAAACCGAGCAGCGGCATGATGACCTTGTACACGGTCTGGTCGGCATCCACCCACGCCTGGGTGTGACTCGCCATGCCGGGCAGCTTGATGTCCTGCTCGACGCGCACGAGTTGACGCCGACCGCTCGGCAGGTCGACCGATTCGCTGTCGCGCACGAGGCTGTTCACCTCGATCGCATCGAGGCTGGAACTCTGGAACGCGAGATCGCTGAACTGTGCGCCGGGTTTCAGTCCGGTGCGCACGCCGGATAGGCGCAAACCTTCGGCGAGCAGCGCGCCTTTCGGCCACGGCATTACGCGCGTTTGTTTCGCGCCGCCGACTTCGGTCGTGACATC
>JANXUW010000069.1 GCA_025351985.1 Pseudolysobacter sp. | reverse complement strand
CGGGCGCGAACGATCAGGATGGTCACGGCAGCCATACGTCCAGCACCTCGGCCGGTAATAATCGCGGCGCGATCTACCAGGGTGGTGCCTACATCCTGAGCGGCGTTGCGCCCCACGCCAATATCGTTATTTCGCAGGTCTGCTACGACTTCAACAAACCCGATGGCACCATTGGCAGCACCTGCCCTAACACCGGCAGCATCAACGCCGTCGAAGAAGCCATTCAGGAAGGTATCGTCGATGTGCTGAGTTATTCGATCGGGCCCAGCGGCGGTGATAGCTCATCGCCGTGGGATGACCCGGGTCAGGTCGCTTTCCTATCGGCAGTCGACTCGGGTATTTTTGTGTCCACCGCTGCGGGCAACGACGGCCCAGGCGCATCCACGCTGAGCAATCAGGCACCGTGGAACGCCACTATCGCCGCCACCACCACCAGCCGCCAATCGTTCAGCAAACAGCTGGTCGTCACCGGTCCCGGCACTCCGCCCGCGAATGCCAGCAAGGTGTTCGCTGCCTATGAAGCAAACAGCGCGCCTTTTACAACTGCATTCCCGGGCAGCACTCCGATCAAGGTCAGCGCCACTTATGGCCCGGCCAACGATGGCTGCGCTGCGTATGCGCCAAGTACGTTTGTCCATTCGATTGCAGTAATCGAACGCGGCAGTTGCGCATTTGGTCTCAAACAGAAAAACGCTGCTGATGCGGGCGCGTTAGCTGTCATTATTGTGAATAACCGCCCAGGCGCCATTGGCGGTATGTCTGGTATTGATGCTACTACGATTCCCATATTCGCCGCCTTGCAGTCCGACGGCGACGCCCTAGCCGCTTTTGCCACAACTAATGGCAACACCACGACAGCTTCGCTGGGCACCACTGGTGTCGCAGTTCCTGGGCCAGCCGATCAGGTTGCCAGCTTCAGCTCGCGCGGTCCCACCAGTCAGGTCAACGTGCTGAAGCCGGATATCGGCGCCCCGGGTGTAGACATTCTCGCGAGCTTCTCGGGTGACTCCACGGCGGTCGGCGAAGACAGCGGCACCTCGATGGCGACGCCGCATATCGCTGGCTCCGCGGCACTCGTGCACGTGGCGCATCCGAGCTGGTCACCGCCGGAAATCAAATCCGCTTTGATGCTGACGGCCAAGAATACCGGCCTGATGACCCAAGCGGCAAATGGCTCGGTTTCGCCCTCCACGCCAACCGATGTTGGGGCGGGTCGTGTGCAGGTGGATCAGGCTGTGCTTGCCGGGCTGGTGATGAATGAACTCGGCGTCAACTTCGCCGCGGCTAATCCAGCAGCAGGCGGCGATCCTCGCACTCTGAACCTGCCTTCGCTGTACGATGAAAATTGCGTCGGACATTGCAATTTCACGCGCAGCTTCAAGGGCACCGCAGCCAAAGCAACGCAGTGGACCGTGGCCGTTGGAACGGATGCCGGTGTCACTGCCACGGTCACGCCAAGCACGTTCACTGCGCTTCCTGGCGTCAACAAGGCAATCAAATTTTCCATCGATGCCACTGGCGTAACTGTACCTAGCTGGTTCTATGGCGAAGTTACCTTGACCCCTTCGGATAGCTCGCCGGTGCTGCATTTGCCGGTGGCCGTCAACGTTGCCGCTCAGCAGATCCAGGTCGATTCGACACCGATCGCCGCAAGCGTCGCCGTGGGTGGTACCGCTACCGGCACGCTCACCATCAACAACGTGGGTGGTGTACCGCTGAACTGGGAAATTCAGAATAGCGGTTCAGCCGAAGTCGAACCGGTCGCTCAGGTTGGCAACAACAACAACGGTTATTCCTCGGACAAGTTCCTCGGTGACAGCTCGGATATCTACAACGCCGACGATGTCAGCCTGTATGGCACGCACTCCCTCGAATATCTGGTGGTGGAAGGCTTCACTCAGCCTGCCATTCAACAGATTGCGACTGCGAACAGCGTAACGTTCAAGATCTATTCGGATGCGAACGGCGTGCCTGCGGGCAATCCCGATGCAGGCAGTGCCGGCGAAATCTACAGTTGCACACGCAGCACGCACGCCAGCGACCCAACCAACGCTGGCCTTGCTACCGGTGGTCGCTACGACACCGTGCAACTCGATGTCGGCACGGCTGCAGATAACGGCTGCCCTGCTGCACCGACCCTTGCCGGCAAATACTGGGTGGTGGTGTATCCGACCTTCGCGGGCAATAGCACCGGAACAATCTGGTATCGCCAGCAGTCGGTCAGCGGGTCGGGTTCCACTCCGGTATCGATCTCGCCAAGCAATGGTGATACCGCTTGGGCGGCGATCGTCAACGCTGGTGCTCCGCTGAATGGCTTGGCGATGGATCTGTATACGTCGGCTAGCTGCGGCGCATCGTGGCTCTCGGTAGCTCCAAGCACTGGCACGGTAAATGGCCAAGACAGTGGCACGACGACGGTAACGTTCAACGCTACGGGACTCGCAGTCGGCAAGTACAACGCCAACGTCTGCGTCAATTCGGATGACCAGAACAACCCGTCATTGGTGGCACCCGTAGTTTTGACGGTACATTGATCGCTCCAAGCTGCGTTCGCGCTAGCTGAAAAACCAAGGCCACCCGAGCAATCGGGTGGCTTTTTTATTGCGCGAAATCGGTGGCCACTGATTTGTTGGGTCAGGACTATCGGGGTCGCTACACTACGCACATTCATTCAAACCGAGAGCGTTCGCATGACTTCGACAAACGATATTCCTGTTCGCGAACGCCTGATTTTCGCGCTCGATGTTCCGAGCAAAAACGACGCACTGGCGTGGGTGGAGCGTCTTGGCGACGCGGTGACTTTCTACAAGATCGGCATGGAGCTGATCACGAGTGGCGAATATTTCGAGGTATTGCGCGAGCTCGATGCGCGCGGCAAAAAAGTTTTCGTCGACCTGAAATTTTTCGATGTGCCGGCGACTGTGGCTTCGGCAGTAAAAGGCCTGACGCGATATCCGGTCACGTTCTGCACGATCCACGGCAATGACGCGATGATGCGCGCTGCGGCGGAAGTGAAAGGCAAGATCAAACTGCTTGCGGTGACTGCGCTGACCAGCCTCGATCAACGCGATCTGGACGATCTTGGTTTCGCGTGCGATGCGCAGACGCTGGTACTTTCGCGCGCCAGGGCCGCGCTCGAAGCGGGCTGCGATGGCGTGATTACCTCGGGGCTGGAAGTGGCGGCATTACGCGCGCAGGTCGATCCGCGTCTGCTTGTGATCTGCCCGGGCATTCGTCCGATCAGCAATACCGATGATCAGAAGCGCACGGTGGATGTCGCTGAAGCATTTGCGCTGGGTGCTGATTACATCGTGGTCGGGCGCCCGATCCGCAATGCGGAGAATCCGCGCGATGCCGCCGAGGCGATTCAGGTCAGTATCGCCAGCGCATTGGCAAATCGAAAGAAATAAATGATTCAAATTCATTGTGTTGGCGGTGCATAGTTAATGTGTTGCATTAACAGTACGCGCTAAGTATTATCGCGCAGTCGACACAAGTTCCCCCTCCGGTTAATCACCGGACGTTACTCAGATGGCCGCAACGGCCATCTGAGGATTTTCCCCCACCACATTCCGCCGCTTGCCAATTGCACGCTCACTGCCTAGAGTGCGCCATTCTCAATCCATAACGTGGGGACGGCTCGTCATGTCAATCAAACTTACCCGACTTTCACTGGCATTGGCTTTTGCCTGCGCCGCCATCGGTTGCAACCAGCAACAGCAAGCCGCCGCGCCGGCAGCCGCACCTGTGGTGGCGCCTGCAGCGGCAGGGCCGGATGCGGCGATCAAGGCCTCCCTGCAAGCACTGCGCAGCAACAATATCGGCGCATTGCTCGACAACACCTTGCCGACCGCACAGCTCGCCAAGATCAAGGCCGACTGGAACAAGGATCTCAACAAGGATCCTGTCACCGATGATGATCGCAAGAAATTCGCCGAAGGTGTCGCCAAGCTGACCGCGCCGGACGCCGAAGCCAAGCTGTATGCCGAAATCGAGCCGAAGCTGAAAGAAGCCGATGCGCAGATGGCTCAGCAAATGCCGATGATGATCGCGATGGGCCAGGGCATGTTGCAAAGCACCGTGCAGCAGAGCAAGGATCTCGACGACAAGCAGAAAGAACAGGCCACGGCCGCGATTGCCGCCACGGCAGCGTGGGCGCAGAAGGTCAAGTTCACCGATCCCGCACTGGTCAAGCAGGCTATCGCCGTCGGTTGCAAGACCGCGCGCGATGTCAATATCAAGACGCTCGATGAAGCACGCGCGCTGACCTACGATCAGGGCATGCAGAAAGCCGGTATCGTGCTCGGCGGCGTAAAGCAGGTTTTCGAGGTTTACGGTTTCTCGATCGACAAGACGCTGGATTCGGCCAAGGTCGAAACTGTGGCTAACCAGGGCGATGCCGCCAAGGTCAAACTCAGCTACACCCTGTTCGATACGCCGCTCTCATCCGATAGTGACATGGTCAAGGTCGACGGTCGCTGGTACGGCAAGCAAGCGCTGGAACAGTTCAACAAGCTGAAGCAGGAAGCAGCGGCTGCCGAAGCCGCGAAAACTGCTCCTGCTGCGGCGGCGACACCCGCTGCCGAGCCTGCCGCCGAACCCGGCAAAACCTTCCAGCCGGCCGATGACTCCGGCCTCAAGCCTGCCGATAGCCACTAAGCGCAGCGATTGGAAACTGCAGCCCGAGGCCACTTCCGGCTTCGGGCTGTATCGTGATCCGCCCGGACGCCGCCTCTGCTCAGATATTGTGTTGCGATTGATGCAGCCACACTGACGTATTATCCGCATCTGTAAGCCGCGTTCGCCCTATGTCGGTCATGGATCAGCCTTTGATCACCGAATCCTCTTCGTCCACCGACGCGCGCGCGCCATGGTGGATGCGTCTGCTGGGCGCCGTCTTCAAATCGCGCATTCGCATTCGTCGCGAACCGGTCGATCCGGTTGCCACGTTGTTGCCGACACTGCCGGTGGTTTACGTCACCGAACGTTATCGCTTGTCCGACCGCATCATCCTCGAACAGGCGTGCCGCGAGGCCGACCTGCCTGCGCCGCTATCGCCTTTTGTGCTCGGCGATTTGCGCAAACCGCGCGCGATGTTCGCGTTGTCGCGGCGCAAGGGCTGGCTGATCGGGCGCGGCTCGCCACGCACGCATTCCGAAACACTGGCGCAGTTGTTCGAAGCCTTGCGTGCACATCCCGAACTCGATGTGCAGCTCGTGCCGGTTTCGATTTTCGTCGGCCGCGCGCCAGATCGTCAGTCCGGCTGGTTTGGCGTGTTGTTCTCGGAAAACTGGGTCGTGGTTGGTCGCTTCCGGCGCTTGCTGGCTTTGTTGTTGAACGGCCACGATACGATCGTGCAGTTCTCCACGCCGGTGTCGTTGCGCCAGGTGTTGAGCGACGAACACGACGCACCGAATACCCTGCGCAAGTTCTCGCGCGTGTTGCGCGCACATTTCCGGCGCATCCGCGCGGCGGTGATCGGCCCCGATCTGTCGCATCGGCGCACGCTGGTTGATACGGTGGTGAATGCCGATCCGGTGCGTGCCGTGATCGCCAGCGTCGCCAGCAAGGAGAACCTCACGCTCGAACAGGCGCAGGCGCGCGCGCGCAGTTACGTCTGGGAAATCGCCGCGGATTATTCACACCCGGTGGTGCGCTCGTTGTCGTTTTTGCTGACCAGTTTCTGGAACCGGATTTACGACGGCGTGCGCATGAATCATTTCGAATCCTTGCGCTCCACAGCGCCGGGCCACGAAATCATTTACGTACCATGTCATCGCAGTCATATCGATTATTTGCTGCTGTCGTATCTGCTGTACCAGAACAAACTCGTGGTGCCGCACATCGCCGCCGGCATCAATCTGAATTTGCCGGGGCTGGGTTCTATCCTGCGTCGCGGCGGCGCGTTTTTCATGCGGCGCAGCTTCAAGGGCAACGCGCTGTATTCGGTGGTGTTCAACGAATATGTGAGCCAGCTCGTCGAGCGCGGTGTGCCGATCGAATATTTCGTCGAAGGCGGCCGGTCGCGTACCGGTCGATTGCTCACGCCGCGAGTCGGCATGTTGACGATGACAGTGCGCGCGTTCCTGCGCGCGCCGCGCCGCCCGGTGATGTTCCAGCCGGTGTATGTCGGTTACGAAAAGCTCATGGAAGGCAATTCGTACATGGGCGAGCTTTCCGGCAAGCCCAAGGAAAAAGAATCCTGGCTTGGTCTGCTGCGCTCGTTCGGCGTGCTGCGGCAACGTTATGGCAAGGTCGTGGTGAATTTCGGCGAACCGGTTTTTCTCGCCGACCTGCTCGATAAAAGTGCACCAGATTGGCGTGCCGCGGTCGCGCAAAATCCTGACGACAAGCCGGAATGGTTCAACGCGGCGGTGGCGACGCTGGCCGACAAGATCCAGATTAATATCAACCGCGCCGCCGACGTCAACCCGATCAACCTGCTCGCGATCGCGTTGCTGGCCACCCGCAAACACGCGCTGGCGGAATCGGATCTGCTGGTGCAACTGGAGCTCAGCAAGGCGTTGTTGAACACGTTGCCGTATTCGGATCGTGTCACGGTGACTGCGCTCACGCCGGCGGAAATCATCGCTTACGGCGAACGCATGCAGATGATCCAGCGCGTGTCGCATCCGCTCGGCGACGTGTTGCTCTGCGAAGGCAAGAACGCGGTGTTGCTCTCGTATTTCCGCAACAACGTGCTGCATCTGTTCACGACGTCGGCGTGGATCGCGTGCTGTTTCATCAACACACGCCGCATCACACGCGCGTCGATTCTGCGCCTCGGCAAGTTGATTTATCCGTTCCTGCAGGCCGAACTTTTCCTGCCGTGGAGCGAAGACGAATTTGTCAGTCGCATCACCGCCACGATCGAATTTTTCGTCGGCCGTGGCCTGCTGCAAAGCGAGTCGGAAGGCCGCACGCTGAGTCGCGCCGCCGGCCAGAGCGATACCGCATTCCAGCTGCGCACGATCGCCCATAGTTTGCTGCAAGCGTTCGAGCGTTATTACATCACCATCGCCTTGCTCGTGAAAAACGGGCCGCGTACCTTGAGTGCCGGCGAGCTGGAAAATCTCTGCCATCTGACCGCGCAGCGCTTGTCGTTATTGCACGAAATGAACGCGCCGGAATTCTTCGACAAGAGCCTGTTCCGCAGTTTCATCCAGCAGCTCAAGCAGCGTCGTGTGGTGTGGAACGACGAATCCGGCAAACTCGATTTCGATGCATCGCTCGAAGTGGTCGGGCGCGATGCGAAATTGATATTGAGCCGGGAAATCCGCCACGACATTCTCAAGCTGACCGATGAAGGTCGCAGCAATCTGGCGATCGAATCGACGAAAAATCCGCCGGCAGCCGAATAGACCAAGGCGTATCGGATTTTTAATTGATCGGCGTCAACGCGACGCAAAGCTTCACGCGTCCAGGTCGGGAATCAGCTTGCTCTCGATATAGCCGATCATGTCCTTGATCCGCAGCTTGCGTTTTTTCAACCGTTTCAAGCGCAGCTCGTCGCTGGCCGGATGCGCCGCCAAATGGATGATGACCTCGTCCAGATCGCGATGTTCGATCCGCAATTCGGTGAGCTGCTGCACAAGTTGGGCGCGATCGATGTTGCTCATGCAAGCTCGTGGCGATGACTTTCGGCGAGTTTAGCGCCGCATCGGGCGCGCGAACAGCGTGCCGTTTGCGACTGCCGAAACAACGCCATTCGGTCGTACAATATGCCGCTCGTGACCTCACCGATCCGCCATGACCGCCACGTTGCGCCAACACGAAATCAATGC
>JANXUW010000053.1 GCA_025351985.1 Pseudolysobacter sp. | reverse complement strand
ACAATACGGCGGTCGGAAAATTTCAGCTCGGAAAAAAACAATGAGAGGACGATTGATCACGCTCGAAGGCGGCGAGGGCGCGGGCAAAAGCACCGTGCTCGCAGCCGTGCGCGAGCAATTGATCGCCGCTGGGCACGATGTTGTGCAGACGCGCGAACCCGGCGGCACGCCGGTTGGGGAGGCTTTGCGCGCCGTGGTGCTGGATGCGCAATATCGCGGCATGTGTGCGCAGAGCGAACTGCTGTTGATGTTCGCGGCGCGCGCCGAGCTCGTGTGCAGCGTGATCGAACCCGCGCTTGCTGCCGGAAAATGGGTATTGTCGGATCGTTTCACCGACGCGAGTTTCGCGTATCAAGGCGGCGGTCGCGGCCAGCCGCAAGCGCGCATCGCCGAGCTCGAAAACTGGGCAGCGAATGGCTTGCAGCCCGACCTTACATTGCTGCTCGATTTGCCGGTCGAGCAAGGCCTCGCGCGCATGCGCGAACGCGCCGCAGCAGATCGCATCGAACTCGAAGCCGTGACGTTTTTCGAGCGCGTGCGCGCGGCGTATCGCGCACGCGCGGCCGATCAACCGCAGCGTTTTCGCGTGATCGATGCGAGCGGGCCGCTGGAAAACGTTCTTGCGACAACGCGTGCAACACTCGCCGAATTCTTGCAATCGCATGCGGTGGCAGAATCATGATTCTTCCCGTGTGGCAGCACGATGCGTGGCAGAATCTAATGCAGCGATTGACGCGCGGCACGCTGGCGCATGCGTTGTTGCTGTCCGGCCCGGCGGGTCTCGGCAAGCAGGCGTTTGCGTTGTCTTTTGCGCAGTCGCTGTTGTGCAGTTCGCGCCATGTCGATGGCGGCGCGTGCGGCGAATGCAAATCGTGTCGATTGATGGCGGCGGGGTCGCATCCGGACTTTCTGCGCATCTGCGTCGAAGAAGAAAAATCGCAGATCAGCGTCGACCAGATTCGCACGCTCGGCGAGCGCCTCGCGTTGTCGACGCAGTTCGGTGGCTACCAGATCGCGATCATCGCGCCGGCGGAAGACATGAACGCGAGCGCATCAAACGCGTTGTTGAAAACGCTGGAAGAACCCACCGCCGACAGCATCATTATTTTGGTCAGCGATCAATCCGCGCGACTCTCGGCGACGATCCGCAGTCGCTGCCAACGTATCGATTTCCGCACGCCGTCGGCGTCCGTCGCGCAAACGTGGCTGGAGCAGCAAGGCATCAGCGCCGCACAAGCTAAACTGGCGTTGTTGACCAGCGATAATAATCCCGGCCTCGCGCTTGAATGGTTGCGTGCCGGCACACTCGAATTGCGCGAGCAAGTGGCCGGCGATTTGCGCGGCCTGATCGCCGGACGCAGCACCGCGCTGGAAGTGGCGAATCGCTGGAGCAAGGCCGATCCGGCGCAGCGATTGTGGTTTGCTGCGCTGCTCGCGCGCGAAGAAGCCGCTGCGCATGCATCGCGGCAAACCGGCCCACTGGCCTTGAGTGCCGCGGTGGATTTCGCCCGCTTGCCGGCATGGTTCGATCAGGCCAATCGCGCGCGCGACTGGCTGCGTGGTCCGGTGAGACCGGAACTGACCTTGTTTGAAGTATTATCGGCGTGGTGTGGATTGGTTTCGTTGCGGAGGAAAGCGTAATGCAAAGTCATATGGGTACTGGCGGCACCGGCTCGGGCGCCGCCGCACCGCGACAAGGCATCCTGTCGCTCGCGATCAAGGACAAGGGCGCGCTGTACAACGCCTACATGTCGTTCGTCAAAGGCGGTGGCTTGTTCGTGCCGACGGTAAAACGCTACGAACTCGGCGATGAAGTTTTCATCCTGCTCACGCTGATGGAAGATCGCGATCGATTGCCGATCGCCGGCAAGGTGATCTGGATCACACCGAGCGGCGCGCAAGGTAATCGTACCGCTGGCATCGGCGTGCAGTTCAACGAATCCGCCGATGGCGACAGCGCGCGCACCAAGATCGAAAGCATCCTCGCCGGCATCGTTTCGTCCGAACGCCCGACGCATACGATGTAATGCGCGTCCTCGTGCTCGGCGCCGGCGGCACCGGCGGATATTTCGGTGGGCGGCTGCTCGAAGCGGGTGCGGATGTGAGTTTTCTGGTGCGG
>JANXUW010000211.1 GCA_025351985.1 Pseudolysobacter sp. | reverse complement strand
CCCATGGCTGTTTTGGCAGTGCAGCTTTCACCAGGGTGTCGAAAGGTAGAAACCAATCTTTCAGCGCTGCGCGTAATTTTGCCTGCTCGGCAGGCGGGGCCGAAGGACCAAGCACGGCATTCGCGAAATCCGACAAGGCCTGCTGGTTGGTCAGCACGGTATTTACTGCGGTATCCAGATCGACAAGAAAGCTCTGGAAATCGACAATGCCCGGGCCACCATCGATTCGATAAGCCGTACCGGCCACATCGATTTGTCGAGTGTGGCAAGCAGAACAGGTCATGCCTAACGATTCGTCACCGTTACCACTGCTGACCGTGAACCCTACCGGCAGGCCCGAAGGATGACTGGCCGGGTTGGGCAGATAGCCGTAACGGCCCAGACTGTCTGCCATGAACAGCGCACCATTTGTCTGCTTTAGCGCAGCCATCCAACGCAACGGCATGAGCCGTGAGCCTTGGTCGCGACTGTAAAAATCTTTCTGCGCAGCCGCTGTCCAGGAACTGCCCTGATCGACTCTTAGCGGTGGAGCAAGCACAGCAGCAACCGGAACCGCCACAGCCGAAATACCGAGCGCAAAAGCTGCCACGATTGCATTTTTTAAAATGAATCCGTATCGCCAATTCATTTGCCACCTCCGATCAAACGAAATATGAGCTGCATGGGCAAACTGTTGCTGATTTATGGATGCGATTGTCTGATATTTAGATGTCGCTTGTTAGCGTCGATCCGGCGCAAATCGAGCGTATCAGTTTTTCCTGAGAATGCATTTGACGTAACCATTGATCACGCCTTGCACACTCGTGTAATCGAGCATGGCGGCGTAGCAGAAAGCATGATGGTTGCAGTGCGGCTCGTTCTTGATTTTTGCTTGCGCATCCGCCGACTTGATCCAGGACGCTTTCGGCAAGGATTGAAAACCCAAACCCAGAGGCAAACTGGGGGGCACATGCGGCACGATGTCCCAGATGTAGTTGTAGACTTGGTAATTGGGAACCGCATGGTCGACCTGGCTGACAAAATCCTTGTCACCTGCGCGTGGCGAAGCGATCAAGGTCGCGTTGACAGCATATTTTTGTGCCCCAACGCGGGCGAGATCGAGCATCAAAAAAGTGGCCAGTACAGCCCCCAGACTGTGTCCGATCACGGATACCGTGGCTGCCGCAGGAACGGCCTGACCGATACCGGCTGCGGCATCCTGCCCGGCTGCAGCGGCCGCTACCGTCAAGGCGCCGTCTGGCGGTAGCGGTGAGTAGCGCATCGATTTGTAAATCGAATAAAACCCCTGCTCGACCAGACCGCCCGCCGGGTGCGGCACCAGCAAACCCTCTAAATTCTCCAACCATTCCACGGTCGATTCGGTGCCACGGATCACTGCGACATATGCGTTTGGCGCATTGATGGAACGCGCCAGAAAACCGAAATAGACCCGTTCACCGAGACCAATTGCCTGGGTGTCAAACAACGCGTTTTCCGCCGTAATGTATCCGACGATCTGCCATGCGCCTGCAGCACGCGGATCCAGTCGCGGTGTGAGCGTATTCTGTGCTGGGTCAAACATGTCCTCGGCATACATGGCGAGAAGTGCAGCCTGCGCTGCTGCTGGATCATTCAGTTTTGGCATAAAATCATCCTCGGGTCGAATAAATATTCCAGACGGGTCGTGTTCTGAGCAATTCAGATAAAGAATTTGACAGTTGCTAGTGCATCCGCCTTGATCGCACTTTCAGCCAAGTCGTAACCGAGCTTGCGATAACTTTCAAACTGGGATTCATCAAACCACTGGTCTATCGTGGTTTGCTGCGGAAAACTCGGATCACTGGAGGCGTAATTGAATATGTCGGCGGGTTCATTCCTGGCTGTGCAAAGGCTCGGTTTGATCAACAGGATTTCGCCGATCGCGCCCTTCGCGTAATGGATCTTTCCGCGACTGCTGCCATCGCCAGAGCGATTGTCATCGCCGCCTCCGTATAACGCGGCAAGAGGCAGATCAATCTCGACGCCAAAATCCACGCGACACTTGCGCAGCATGTTGCCGAGATCTTCAAAGCTGCGTTGTGGATCGGCTCCAGCATCTACTACCACGATGCGGCGACACTCGCGTCGTACCAGTTCATACACGCCCAGATTCTCGAAATGCCCGCCGTCCGACAGGTATACAAAATCACGCTTTTCGTTGGTGAAACCGAGCAACTCGGCGAACAGATAACCAAGGCCAAAGCGCGGGCTTGCCTGGCAATATTTTCCCCTTGCCGGATTGGGACTCCATCGTCCCAGCCGAATGTTTAGAAAAGTCATTAGCACCGCCAGTGCGGGCTGGCTCTGAGCACCCATATTCGGGCTGACCGCGGCCCCCGAGGTGGCGATCGCGCTGCCCAGCATCATGCCGCCCATATCGCTGGCCCCATCGTCCGGCACAAAACTCTGCGCGCTAGGCGTCGCGCCGGGTTTGCCGCGAAATTTTCTCTTCTGATTATTCCATTCGTCTTCGCTGGCGTACTCTTCGGTGGCTCGAAATCCGGGTTGCTTTTCGTCATCGCCGTTCAACTGATCGTCGCCCTGAGCGGACGCCAGTTCGAAGCCACAGTAGGCTGGTGTCAGCACAAACGAGGCGGCTTTGCGCTGCTGCCAGCCCAGCTCGGAACCCTGCACCAGATTGAGTGCAGTATTGATAATGTGAAACGGCTTTTGTCCACCCGTGGCGAGTGCCGCGAGAGGAATGTCATCCGCGGGATCAAACCCGGTAAACGGCTGCGGTTGGCGAAACTTATTCGAAGCGCCGAGAT
This sequence comes from Pseudolysobacter sp., assembly GCA_025351985.1. Taxonomy (GTDB): domain Bacteria; phylum Pseudomonadota; class Gammaproteobacteria; order Xanthomonadales; family Rhodanobacteraceae; genus Pseudolysobacter. The sequence continues at coordinate 6,095 of JANXUW010000211.1, read as the reverse complement.
AGCAACGGATCAGGCGATTCTTGTACATGTTGTGCAGCGAGAAACGATTGATATCGACGCGCCATGCAAGCACCAGCGCAACGAGAGTCGTGACGCCAAGCGCAATCGGCAACAGATACTTGATCCATTTATCGGTGCTGGCCCACGCGTCGTAACGTCGCCAATTCGAATTGTAATCTGCGGCAGCCGTTTCGCCCGCAATACGGCCCAGTCCCCAGTCGAGGGCGTAGGCGATAGCGACAAACACTCCGACCGCAACAACGGAGGTGAGCAGCGTAATCAGATACGTTTGCCATTTCGCCAATGAACGCTGTTTGCTGCCTTGCTGATGCGATGCCATAAACACAGAACCGAGCAGGCTACCAAGCCAACTCAATGATGCGAGCTTGCCAATCCAATGCTCAAGCAAGTCGTCGATACCGAGAGGAACGTAAAATGCGAGGACAAACCAGATCAGCCACACCAAGCTGCACAACAAGAAAGCACCACCTGCCCGGCTCAGCCATTCGCGACTGGTTTCAGCATAGGATCGGCCGACCAAACCTATCCACAAGCAAGCAGCGGCGCCGCAGCACAGCATCAAAAGCGGCGGCCCGAATGTCATGATCGGAACCATATCGCCCAGCGCACAGGACGGATGTGCCAGTGGATCCGAGCGTGACCAAGCAGCGCGTGACCAGATCAACACACCAACAAACGTTGCGACGGATCCCGCCATTGCCAACAGGAAAATGCGACCGATTTCGAAGGAAAATTTGGAAATTCGTCGGGGCTGATGCGTGTCGTGCACCTTGCGGTTGTTGCGGTCGATAAACAGCGCGATCAGCCAAAGCAGAGTCACGCACAAGGCTATCGACAACGCCGCCTGCAATGTCGAGACAACGAAATCACGCGATACGTCGATGATCCCGACAAACAGCCAGCAACTCGCAATAACGCAAGCCAAAAATCCCGGCAAGATTGCGTAGATCAATACCCGCCGCGACTTGAGCACCCCCAAGAACTTGTACCCAGTGGCCGGCTTCGCTTGCGGCGACGGCGCAGCAGGTGGAGTCACAAAATATTCCAAGGTGAGATTGAGTACGACAGCCGACAACGAGATGACAGCCAGAATGGCTGCGCCCCACTTCACATAGATCGGATTTTTCGCCAGCCAGCTGAATCCACCCAGAGCGATCTTGGGCAGCAACAAAAGCGCAGCGACAACGGCGACGAGAATAAGGACATTGAGAATGACGTTACGCAGCCAGATCATCATCACGGTGAGCGCATCCATACTCAATGCGCCGACACGCGGGGTGAGATAATTGCTATAGCGTCGCAACCACTGAACTTGATCGGGCTCGCGATGGCCTGTGGCTGGATTTTTGGCAAGCGCCGCACTAACCGCCGCGACATCACCGCCCTGTCGATAGATCCACGCGCTCAGCCACGCACCGAGATATCCACCACCGGATACAGTCGACAAATAATCGAATTTGGTCAACAAGCGGTTGGTTGCCAGTGCCTGCAACACGCCTAACGAGAATGTGGCACTACGAATGCCCCCGCCGGACAGTGCCAAACCAAAGGTTTCTGTCGCAGGTAGGTGTTTTTCTGCAGCACTGCCTGTGGACTCGCCCTTGGCGGCGTCCGCGCTCGATTGAGTGATTCGCATTCGATCATGCGCTGGCGCAGTGCCATCCTGCGATTTCGCGATCAGTTCAGATTCTTTTTGCCGCGCACCACGTTTGCTGCCAACGACATCGAAAAATACTGCCGAAGAATCGGCATCTTCGTTCTGCATAGCTTTCCCCAAGCAACCGAATCAGCGAATCAATGCTCACGCGCGAAAATTTGTCGCGCTCAATGCATTGATAGTGTCGGTAACGCTCGGAACGTCTCACCTGGAAGACGCGCGCGTGGATTTGTCAGCTTTTTGCCATTTATGGCAGTCGACGGCGAGTCTGGTGTCTGGATTGTCACTTTGCGACGCATTTGCGCACTCTGCGGTACAACGCACGTAAAATCACAGCGCAGCTATAGGCAATCGCATTCGCAATAGATGCATCAGCAAGGACGCAGTCAGGCTGAAATGCACCGACCAGCGCGTGCGGGCTAGCGCACGCGCGTTGGCCAGAACTGGACGAAATCAGCTCGGCAAAGACCGGTAAAACGTCGTTTTATGCGTCTGCGTATGCTGCCAGCATGCGCGCGAAAGCCGCGTTCGCTGCTTCCAGCTCGCTATCGCTGACGGGTACAAACGCCGAACCGGCGATGATCTGACGCGCTTGCGGGGCTGCCGGCATGTCGAACGAGAAGCTTTCGAGCTGCTCGGCGGTCATGTCGAAGTCATAGGTGGGATTGAGCGACATTTCAGAGATCATGTTCATGGCGGTTCCAAGTAAGTTGGAGTAGCGATTAGCTCACAGCAAGAGCCGGGCCAACTTTTCTCCAGCGCCATCACTATAAAAAAACAGCGGAGTTGCAGCGGCCCGCGCAGGTGCACTTTCGATGCTGTCTGCGAGCGGACCTCAACCGAAATTCTGCGCCAGCTTGCAACGCTGGGCGGGGCGCACCTGAGGTAAACTCGACGCCCACACTAATCGCTTGCGCCGCGAATCAAACGCACGGCATGCTATTGCGTAACAAGAATCGCCCCATCGCGGTTCACAGGGACAGCACCGCGCATGATCGAGTTCGGACACAGCACCCACGTCGGCTTGCGCCGCGAACACAACGAAGACACATATTACGCCGATGCCGACATGGGCCTGTGGCTGGTGGCCGATGGCATGGGCGGCCATGAACACGGCGAAATCGCCAGCGCTCTGGCGCGCGACACCGTGGTTGCCGAGGTTGGCAAAGGCAGCGGTCTGGCGCAGGCGATTCGTCTGGCCGATGAAGAAATCATTCGTCACTCGAACAAGCGCGCCGAATCACTACCGATGGGTACGACTGTCGCGGCTGTGCGGCTGCGCGGTGACGAATACGAAGTGAGCTGGGTCGGCGACAGCCGTGTGTATCTGTGGAACGGCGAGCTGAAACAAGTCTCACAGGATCACTCCTATGTGCAGGAGCTTGTCGACCAGGGCGCGATCACCACCGAGCAGGCGCGCACGCATCCGCATCGCAACGTGGTTACGCAAGCGCTGGGCGTTACCGATCCGCAAAGCCTGCGCGTGGAAGTAGTCAACGGCAATTTGGCGTCGCGCCAACAATTACTGATTTGCAGCGATGGCCTGACCGAAGAAGTGCCGGACAGTCAGATTGCGATGGTGCTCGCGCGCGAGGACATGAGTGCGCAGGAATGTGTCGATCATTTGATCCTTGCGGCGCTGGACGGCGGCGGCTCGGACAATATCACGGTGATCCTGATTCGCTGCCGCTGAGGCACGCGACTGCAACACCGAATCACTCCTGACGCCAGACGCAACGCCCCTTGCTGGCCTTGGCGATCGCATCCAGGCGCATTTCGTGCGCGCCCAGCTCATCAGAATTTGCCATGCGCACACGCAAGCGTACCGGCGTGGCAGATGTCGCCAACGCCACCCGCTGACGTTGCGCGTTGGCGCTCTCGCTGATCAGGCCGAGATCGCCCTGCCCGGTCGTCATCGCCAGATAAACTTCGGCCAGCAGTTGCGCATCAAGCAACGCACCGTGGAATTCGCGGTGGCTGTTGTTGACGTCCAAACGCTTGCACAACGCGTCGAGATTGTTTTTCTGACCCGGATATTTCTCGCGCGCGAGCAGCAGCGTGTCGAGCACGCTGGCGTGATCGCGCGTGCGCCCGTGCGCGCCACCGCTCAATAGCAGCTCGTTGTCGAGAAACGCCAGATCGAACGCGGCGTTGTGAATTACCAATTCGGCGCCGCGAATGAATTCGATGAGCTCGTCGGCGACATCGGCAAACAGCGGTTTGTCGGCAAGAAACTCCAGGCTGATGCCGTGCACGGCCTGCGCGCCCTCGTCGATCGCGCGCTGCGGATTGAGGTAACGATGAAAGGTGCGCCCGGTCGGCCGGCGCTCGCTCAGTTCCACCGCGCCGATTTCGATCAGGCGATGACCCTTGCTGACTTCGAGGCCGGTGGTTTCCGTGTCCAGTACGATCTGACGCATGGCTGATTATCTTTTTGACGTGGAGATTGGGGGATCGCGCTTAAATTTTTTCGCGTTTTATTTTCTCGGCTTCCAGCCGCGCGCGCTGATCGACCAGTTCGTTTTCGACATGGCCGGAATGGCCGCGCGTCCACTGCCAGGTAATTTTATGCGCGCCGAGGGCCGCATGCAGCCGTTGCCACAAATCCTGGTTTTTCACGGGTTTCTTGTCGGTGGTGCGCCAGCCATTGGCGCGCCAGCGCGGCATCCATTCCTCGACCCCACGCATGACGTATTGCGAGTCCGTCACCAGCTTCACCGCGCAGGCACGTTTGAGCACTTCAAGCGCGGCGATCGCGGCCATCAGCTCCATGCGATTATTGGTGGTATCGGGTTCGCCGCCACCGACCCATTTCTCCTTTTCGCCGTAACGCAGCAATGCCGCCCAGCCGCCCGGACCGGGATTGCCGAGACAGGCACCGTCGGTAAAAATCTCGACCATCACATCATCGGCGATACTCATGGCCGGGCGCGCCTTGCGCCCGGCACCAGATGCGGCGCCGGCGTTCGCTCGCGCGGGGCTTTGCGCAGACGCAAAGGCGTCAACGTGCTGCGCCGTTTGCGCGCGATCAGCAGATACGCACCACGCAAACCGGCCAGCCAGCGCAAGGACCGCGCGGCATCATCGGGCACATGTGCCGCATCGGCTGCGCGTGGCAAAAAAGCACCAAGATAACGGCGCTGCATGACATCAATATCGTGTTGGGCCAACTGTGATTCCCAAAGGTGTGGCGACTGCAGTCGCAATGCGGATCCGGGCAGCCGCCGCTGTTGCAGGGCTAGCCACGGTCGCCATGCACTGAACGGATTGAACCCGAGAATCAAGGCAACGCCTTCCGGCGCCAGCACGCGCGCAAGCTCCGCAGAAAAAAGCACCGGCTCGGCAATATTTTCTGCCGCATGCTGCACCAGGATCAATTTGAAACTGTCGCTGGCGAACGGTAGCTGCGAAGGCACGCAGTGCAATGCGCCGGCGAAGCGATACGGCGTGTCGATATACAAGGTGATCAGGTTTCCGAGCAGGTGCGCGGGTTCGGTCACATCCGGTATGTACTGCGGACGGATATACAAGCCATGCCGGCCATAAATGCCCGCCAACAAGGGATCGAGCGCGGCCAACTCTCGCGCCAGCAATAATTCTGCGGGCGCGGTGCGGTAGATGTTGTCCGGTTCGGCCTGCATGTGAGTTACGGAATATAGCAATCGGGGCGATACGAAGCGCGCAAGCTTAACCCGGATGTGCGCAAAGCGGCACGACTGCATGAGCCGCAATCACGATCGACGTTGCCCAGCCGTCGTACGAATTTCGCCGTTGAGGCGAGATGCCGTGGACAATCGCCCCCGACCACCGGCACGGGCGCAAATGCAGCGGACTGGTTATAGTGGCTACCCCTTGGGCCGACGTGACGATCTTGCGACCGATGCCGTGGATCAGCGAAAACGATGGATAAGCTGCGCCTTTTGTCGGTGCCGGCATTCAGCGACAACTACATCTGGCTGCTGGCGGATGCGTCGGGTCATACGCTGATTGTCGATCCCGGCGAAGCCGCTCCGGTACGCGCGGCATTGCTGCGCGACGGGTTGACTCCGAGCGCGATCCTGCTCACACATCATCATCCCGACCACATCGGTGGCGTCGCCGAACTGCTGCAGGAATTTGCGGTGCCGGTGTACGCGCCGGACGATGAACGCATCCCGCTGGCAACTACGACAGTGCGTGACGGCGAGCGTTTAAGACTCAATGCGCCGCAGATCGATTTCGAAGTGCTTTCCGTGCCGGGACACACTCGCAGCCATATCGCGTATTACGGTGGCGGTGTCTTGTTCTGCGGCGATACGTTATTCAGTCTCGGCTGCGGGCGAATGTTCGAGGGTACTGCCGCACAGATGCTGCACTCGCTGCAGCGTTTGCGCGCCCTGCCCGGCGCGACGCGGATGTGCTGCGGCCACGAATACAC
>JANXUW010000760.1 GCA_025351985.1 Pseudolysobacter sp. | reverse complement strand
CGGCCGAACGATTCCGGCTTGTTCGACAGTTGCAGCACGAGCGCGGAAATCGCATAGACATCGCGCACATCTGCGCGCGGTGCGGTGATTGCGATGGCTTCGCTGACACCACGCGCGGTGGCGAGTTGTTCGAGTTCGGCGATGTAAGCTTCGCGACCCGGTTCGCGCGCGCCAAGCAGGATCAGGCGCGCATCGACGCCTTGTGTCTTGAGATCGGCCAGCAGTTCGATCGCATCGTGATGGCCTTTGAGCCGCGTACCGCGCCCGGACAAGGTCAATAGCGGCGCACCGGCAAGCTGCGGAAATTCGGCGAAGAATTTTTCGCGCCATGCCGATGAAGATTGATACGCGAACGGAAATTCGTCGGGCGCGATACCGCGTGGAATCACATTGAGGCGTGCGGGGTCAGTCTGCGAATAATGTTGCAGAACGTAGTCGCGCACGGTGTCGGAAACGCAGATCACGCGCTCGCCGCGAGTCATGATCGCGCTGTAGCGGCCCGGTGAATTCAGTCCGTGCACGGTCGTGATGAAATGCGGACGTTGACCGCGCATGCCACACAGCGCGCGATAAGCTAGCCATGCCGGCAGACGCGAACGCGCATGCACGATGTCGGGTTTCAATTCGGCAAATAGCCGTCTAAGCGTCCAGATGTGGCGCAGCGTCGCGAGCGATTTTTTGCCTACCGGCAATATGACGTGTTCGCTGCCCTGCGCAAGCAATTGTGGCAATAATCGACCGCCGGCGGAAATCACGATGGAGCGATGTCCGGCCGCGATCAGCGCCGCGCCGATCTCCAAAGTGGAACGCTCCACGCCACCGGCATTCAGCGCAGGCAGCAGTTGCACCACGCTGAGCATGCGCGCCGACACGGGCCGCTGAATCAGCCTTGCAACACGTATTGCGCGCCGCAGTAGGGGCACTTGGCGCTGCCGGTCGCCTCGATCGCGAGATACACTTTCGGGTGCGAATTCCACAGGCTCATGCCGGGCATCGGACACGACAGCGGGAGATCGGCGTGTGTCACCTCATAGCGGTTTTCGGCGTTGGCGGGAATCAGATTCACGGGGGCGAAAGGCGCTTGCGGCATGGGTTTGCACCGATGGGAATGGTCAAGCGGCGAAGTATAGCAGCCGCCTGTCCGGACGGACTCAGCGCGGCTTGTTCGGCAAACGCGCCGCATCGAAACCGGCGACTTCGAAACTCACGACATGTTTTGCTGCGGCGCCCTTGAGCTGCGTATCGATATGTACCCAGCGCGCCTTGGCCAGCTTCGCGATAAAACCCTTGTTGTCGTCGATGAAAATCGCCGGCTCGCCGGTCGGTGGAATCGTTGTCGACATGCGCAGCATAGGTTGATCGTCGAAACGCACGCTGGCCGAACAATCCGACCCGCACTGGAAACCACCGGATTCCAGCAGCAGATAAACACTCTGGCCCCAGCTCGGATGCTGGCGCAACACGAGCCGCAAACGTTGCGTCTTGCCGCCGGCACTGACCTCGTCCTTGGCATACACGTACGCGGAATATTGCGTGCCGCCGGCTTCAGGCGCGGTGTTGTAGGTCCATAACCGCGCGATGCGTTGTGTTTCCTTTTCAAATTGCGCGCCGTTGTTGACCTGCTCAATGCTTTCCTTGACCTTCGCTGCACCCGCACTATCTGGATATTTCGCCAGCAACTCCTTGCCGAGCTGGGCCGCGAGATCGTTCTTGTTGGCGCTGCGCATTTGCTCGTACAAAGCGAGATCCTGATACGCCCTGGTATTACGCGCTGCCGCAGCAGCTTGAGCTGCCTGCGCCGCATCGACCGGCGGCGGCGAACCGGAACACGCCAGCAGCGTGGCAAACATCACGATCAAGTTGGCGCAACGAAGAATCATGGCATGAACCGGACAGGGAGCGGAGCGCAAATCATAACCCGCTGCGCAATGCATTCATGCGCCGCAGATATTGTGTTTCCGGCAAATGCAGCACATCATTCTTGCGCCGTCGCGCCATCCGTCGGGTGGTGGTTACGATCGGCGCAAATCTTTGGGGAGTTCGTATGGATTGGTTCATTGGGGTACTAACGAAAAAATATGCAGAATTCTCCGGGCGCGCTCGGCGCAAGGAATACTGGATGTTCGTATTGTTCTACATCATCATTTTTGTCGTGCTCAGCATCCTTGAGGGCATTGTCGGCTTGCGCATGCAGAACGGCTTCGGTTTCGTCACGGGTATCTTCTGGCTCGCGACGATCGTGCCACTGATCGCACTGGGCGTTCGTCGCCTGCACGATCGCGACATGAGCGGCTGGTTCATGCTGCTGCAGATCGTGCCGCTGGCGAACATCGCCAGGGACCAGGCGAGCTTCGTCGTCATCGACTCGCTCAA
>JANXUW010000752.1 GCA_025351985.1 Pseudolysobacter sp. | reverse complement strand
CATACCGCGAAACTGGCGGAAAGCAAACCGCTTCCCATCAGCATCACACTACCGATTCGTCGCCATATCGCCTTCATATCTCGCATTAAACGCAAATCGGTTGGCGATTTCAAGCGCTTTTTCCATAAAAATCTGAAAGCTAGCCGATTTTTCTCACGTTTGGTACAGGAACATGCTTCAAGTTGCCGAATAATCTGCGTTGAAACCGCATCACTCGCGATATGAAATCCGTCGCAGCATTACTCGGATGCGACGATACGCATCCACGATTTCCCCACTGCAGTAGACGGTTCAACGATCAAATTACGGCGCAATCCGGCGTGGCTCAATCGTATCTGCAAATCTGCAGACGGCAATGCATTTCCGGCGCGTTCTGGCCATTCGACCAGCAGTAGTGCATCGGGCGTGAGCAAGTCAGCCAAGCCCAGCCATTCCAGTTCACCCGGATCGGCAATGCGATACAGATCCAGATGGTGGATGCTCAGCGTTGCGCTGCGGTAGGATTCGATCAGGCTGTAGGTCGGACTCTTGATGCGCTCTGCAACTCCAAACGCCTTGATCATGGCGCGCGCGAAAGTGGTTTTTCCAGCACCGAGATCACCGATCAGATAAATCAGCCCTCCCTGAGTTATGGCTGCTCCAAGCTTTTGCGCGAGCGATGCCAGGGCAGCTTCGTCGAGATCGTTCAAGCGGATCGCGCTGTTGTCATCCATTTACCTTGATCCCGTTCGCCAACAAACGCAGATGCGGAAAAAGATCGCTGGCGATCAGACCACGCTGACCTTGCAACGCGGCGGCGTCACCCGCCAGCGCATGCAAGGCGACGCCGAGTTGCGCCGCCGGCCACGCGGGAATGCCTTGCGCAAGTAGCGCCGCGATCACGCCGGTGAGCACATCGCCCATGCCGCCCCCGGCCATGCCTGGATTACCCCACGGACATATCCGCAGCTGGCCATCCGGCGCACAAATCAACGAACCCGCGCCCTTGAGCACGATCACCGCATTGAATTTTTTTGCGAGTTTGCGCGCAGTAGAAAAACGATCGCTCTGAATTTCTGCTGTCGTGCATTCGAGCAAGCGTGCGGCTTCGGTCGGATGTGGCGTGAGCACGGTCGGCGTGGAAAATTGTCTGGGTTGCAGCGCGAGCATGTTCAGCGCATCGGCATCGACGACTTGCGACTTGCCGGCATCCAGCGCGGTATGCCACAAGGCATGACCCCATGCGCGCTGACCAAGCCCCGGCCCAATTGCCAGCGTGCTGATGCGAGGCAGCAAATGTTCGAGCGCCTGCGCATCCTCGATGCCTTGCGCGATAAATTCAGGGCGTGCCGCATTCAACACTGGCACATGCGAGCCACGCGTCGCCACGCTGACCAAGCCCGCGCCGCAACGCAAGGCCGCTTCGGCTGTTAATCTGATTGCCCCCGCCATGCCGTGATCGCCGCCGATCGCCAGCACATGTCCGAACGATCCCTTGTGCACGTTTTTCTTGCGCGGCGCAAGCCATGTATCAAGCTCATGTTTGTCCAGCAAACATGCATCTGCGGTTTCGTTTGTGTAGGCAGTTGCTGAAGCGCCTAGCGTGTCCAACAACAACTCACCGCGACAATCCAGCGCATCGCCGGTAAACAACCCACATTTGTGCGCAATGAAACTGAGCGTGACATCGGCCTGCACCGCGATGCCCTCAGCGCTGCCGGTATCGGCATTCACGCCAGAGGGAATGTCCAGCGACAGCACGGGACGATCGGATGCATTGAGCTGTGTGATGACTGCCCCGGCAATTCCGTCGATGGAGCGCGCCAGACCGGTACCGAACAACGCATCGACATAGACATCGGCTGATGGCAGCAGTGTATTTTCATGGGTTGAAATAATAGTGCCACCGACATCGCGAAACGCCGCACAGGCGCGTGCCGCGTCGCTGGCGTTTTTGGCTGTGCCGAGCGCGAGCACATCCACTTTCAAACCTGCCTGCTGCGCCAATAATGCGAGCAGATAACCGTCGCCGCCGTTATTGCCACTACCGCACAGTACGACGATGCAACGCGCCAATGGCCAACGCTTCTGCAGCAGGGCCAATGCCGCAGCGGCCGCGCGCTGCATCAACGTGTAACCAGCAACGCATTCCTGCGCGATCACGCGCTGATCGATACGGCGCACTTGCGCGATGGTGTAGAGGTCGTGACTGATCATTCAGCGATTATACTTAGCATTGCCATGATCGCAGCGACCACATCAACACCTGCCCGAGACTCTGCCGAACTGGTGGCCGCAATCAGGCGCTGGGGCATGGAGCTCGGCTTCCAGCAGCTCGGCATTGCCGGCACCGATTTGCACGAAGATGCCGCGCATCTGGATGCCTGGCTGCAGGCCGGACATCACGGCGAGATGGATTACATGCAACGGCACGGCAGCAAACGCAGCCGTCCCGACGAGTTGCAACCGGGCACGTTGCGCGTGATCTCGGTGCGCATGGATTACGATCCGCCGAATGCACGCAATGCGTGGGAAGTGCTTGAAGATACGCAGCTCGCGTATGTCTCGCGTTACGCACTGGGACGCGATTACCACAAGGTATTGCGTGGTCGTTTGCAGCAACTCGCGGATCGCATCGCTGCGGCTATCGGGCCATTCGGTTATCGCGCGTTTGTCGACTCGGCGCCGGTCATGGAAAAAGCGCTGGCGCGAAATGCCGGACTCGGCTGGATTGGCAAACACAGCAATCTGCTCAATCGACACGCCGGCTCGTGGTTTTTTCTTGGCGAACTTTACACCGATCTGCCATTGCCGCTGGATCAGCCGACCACTTCACATTGCGGCACCTGCACGCGCTGCATCGATATCTGCCCCACTCAGGCGATTATCGGCCCCTATCGCGTGGACGCGCGCCGCTGTATTTCCTATCTAACGATCGAGCTGCGTACAGCAATACCGGAAGAGTTGCGGCCGTTGCTGGGCAACCGCATTTACGGTTGCGACGACTGCCAGTTGGTCTGCCCGTGGAACAAGTACGCCCGCAAAACCACCCTGCCCGATTTCGCGCCACGCAACGGTCTCGACAGCGCGCACTTGATGGAGCTGTTCTCGTGGAGCGAGGAGGAATTTTTCAAACGCACCGAAGGTTCGCCGATCCGACGCATCGGTTACGAATGTTGGCTGCGCAACATTGCCATCGCACTCGGCAACGCTTCAGCCTGCGAATCGACAAGATTCGCTCTGCAAGAACGCGCCGAGCATGCATCCGAACTCGTGCGCGAACATGTGCGCTGGGCGCTGACGGAACAAACGCGAAAAAGTTCGACATTGCCATTGCCCTGACTTGCCAATCAAGCAAGCGGCTTGTGTCACTTTTTTACAACACCAGCACGTCATTATCGAATGCTGCGTTGCAAAATATACGCCCTGCGGTGCCGTATTGATTGCATGAGGCAAAAAAAACCCCCGGCGCATAAGCAGCCGAGGGTGAGATTTGTAAAGACAA
>JANXUW010000657.1 GCA_025351985.1 Pseudolysobacter sp. | reverse complement strand
GATACCTTGCCGCCGGCCCCAGTTGTCGGCGCCACCGGCGTTACGCAAGCCGATCCAGGCGTGCCGCATCCATCAACCACACCGTGTGTGGTGCATCTTCTGGTCGGCCAGACGTTTGCCGATTACAGCAGCAAACCTTTCGACTACGTGCCACCTGCCGCCTGTCCCAAGCCTTGGGCCGCGGTGGTGCTGAGCGCAGATTTTTCGGTCAATACCGGCCGACAATTCGATCGCACTGCAGAAATCTGGATCGGCGGCGTGAACGTGTATTTCGGAACCACACAAGAACCCTCCGCCGCAGTCAGTCCGAGCTGGCATGTCGAGCGTGACATCACCGACTATTCCGCGCTGCTCGCAACGACACAATTCGGACGCGCCGATCTCGGCAACACCGTCGACAGCACCTATACCGGCATCATCACCGGCAGCGCCGACCTGCTGTTTTATCCAGCCGTGGCAAACGCGCCCACGCCGGCTTTGCCCGATGTCGTGCTGCCGATGTCGAGCAGTCCCACCGGCGGCACGGTGAGCGTGGGTAGTGCGACCGACAAAAACTCGGCAACATTTACCCTGCCGACGAATATCGAACGCGCGTATCTCGACGTGATTGCGCAAAGCCAGGCCGGTGATGAATTCTGGTACCTGTGTGTGCCGGATCAACTCGCGACTGCGCTGCAATCCTGTCCCGGTAGCGGTTTTCGCGAAACCGAGATCGCCATCGACGGCCAGCCTGCGGGTGTCGCACCGGTATTTCCTTGGATCTACACCGGCGGCATCGATCCGTACCTGTGGCGCCCGATTCCCGGCGTGCAAACGCTCAATTTCAAGCCGTATCGAGTTGATTTGACGCCCTTCGCGGCAACACTCAACGACGGCCAGCCACATACGCTGAGCCTCGGCGTGTTCAATACCCAGGATCATTTCGCGACCACCGCGACTTTGCTGTTGTATCTCGATGCGGGTTCGACGCAGGTCGGCGGCGCGTTGACCACCAACACGCTCACCGCGGCGCCAGTACAACAGATCAATAACCAGATCGTGGTCACCGCGACCAACTTCAACAATGCGGCCACGGCGGCGAGCGGCACGGTGACGGTTACCGGTGCGCATGTTTCAACGATCGCCGGTTACGTTCTTACCTCGCATGGCCGCGTCGATACCACGCTGACGCAAAACGTGGCGTTCTCGAATGCGCAGCAGTTCACAATCGACGATACGCACTACATCCAGGCACTGACGCAGCACACCAATGTCACACGCACGACCGATATAAAAACCGGTGGCAACAGCATCAGCGCGACGGCGCTCGAAGATTACCCGCTGAGCGTCACTTACGCGCAAATCACGAACACCGATGGCTCCGCCGATGTCACCACCACGATCAATCAGAGCCTCGGCAAAGCCAGGTTGATTTATCTGAACAACAGCTTTGTTTATCTGAGCTCGTTGTTCAATGGCGTCACGCCGGTGGATACATTGCACTTCGACAATACCGGCGCACTGACCGCAAAATCGGGGCAGGCCAGCACTCAGCGTTATACCTATTTCGATACGCTCGGTGCTTATTACAATCGTGCGCTGACAGCGGTGACGGGCAAGATCACGGCAAGTGCAGACTCTGACCCGAATGCGCTTTCCGTGCAGGCCAATCGGTTGCCGTGGAATTTTCTAGGCTATCGTCTGCCGGCAATTGTTCTCGACAATCTGCCGAACGATTAAGCATTACGATTGAATCATTCGCGCGTCGAGTGACGCGCGAATGATTCAATGAAAGCGCGCGGAAAATACCGCGTGATTCAGCAACTCTACCAATGCACGCCGCGCATCAGTGCGGCGAGCGCAATCTGCTCGCTTGATGGCGGCTGTTGCTTTTCTTCGCGAATACCCTTGATGCCTTTTGCTGCAGCGGAATCCGGGAACAAACGGAACGCGCTGTTCATGATGATTTCGTAGGCGCGCGGCGCGACCGCATACATCACCTGCGCAAACGTGCCCATGCGCGTGGCGAGCCGCACCGGACGCTCGACGATGGCCTCGACGACAAAATCCGCCGCCTCCTCGGGCGTCAGCGTCGGCACGTAGTCGTACATCTTGGTCGGCGCAATCATCGGCGTTTTCACCAGCGGCATATTGATCGTGGTGAAGCTGATGCCGTTGTCGGAGAACTCCGCCTGGGCGCAGCGCGAGAATGCATCGAGCGCCGCCTTCGATGCGACGTAGGCCGAAAAACGCGGCGCATTCGTGAGCACGCCGATCGACGAAATATTGATGATGTGGCCGCGATGTTTTTCCACCATCGACGGCAGGAAACCCATGATCAGGCGCAGCGCACCGAAATAATTCAGCTGCATGGTGCGCTCGAAATCGTGATAACGATCGTAGCTGAGTGCGATCGAACGGCGAATCGAACGGCCGGCGTTGTTTACGAGTACGTCCACGCCGCCGTGTTCGGCCAGTATTTTCTTGACCAGTTCGTCGCACGACGCCAGATCGGCCAGGTCGGTGACGTAGGTGTGGCAGATGCCGCCAGCGGCCTCGATCTCTTTTTTGGTTGCGTCGAGTTCGTCCTGACCGCGTGCGCAGATCACCACCTTGCCGCCGGCCCCGGCGATCTTCAGTGCCGCCGCCTTGCCGATGCCGGACGAACCGCCGGTGATGACGACAACGCGCCCCTTTACTTTACCGGTCAGCGAATGATCGACGAACAGATCGGGATCGAGATGGCGCTCCCAATAGTCCCACAGGCGCCACGCATAGGTTTCCAGATCGGGCACGCGAATCTTGCTGCCGCGCAGCGCGCGATCGGCTTCGCGCGTATCGAAACGCGTCGGGTAATTGATGAGCTGCATCGTCTCGGCGGGAATGCCGAGATCGCGCAATAGCACGCTCGTGAAACGCTTGATCGGCGGCAAACTCGCCAGCGCCTGCTTGATCGCCGACGGAATAAACGAGAATATCCGCGCATCGATGCGCATCGTCATCTGCGGCGCATGCCCGGCGCGCGCGAAAATGTTCAGCACCTCGCCGATGCGCCGCGGCGCCGGATCGGTGAGATGGAAACACTGCCCGTCCAGGCCCGGTTTGTGCGCGATGTGATCCATTGCGTCGACGACAAAATCCACCGGCACCAGATTGATGCG
>JANXUW010000580.1 GCA_025351985.1 Pseudolysobacter sp. | reverse complement strand
CCGATGTGCTGCGCGACCTGGTGCTCGAGACGCCGCCGAACGTGACCGCAGGAAGCTGGCTTGAGGCGATCCCGGAGCTGCTTCGCAGCAGCAAGATGGGGCGCAGAATCGCCAGGCTCGACATGGCGATGCGGCGCGAATTACTGGATTTGTTCGTCGATTCGGCAGGGGAGTATCTCGATAAGTGGTTCGAGAGCGCGCCGATCAAAGCGGCGTACGGATTCGACGGCATCGTCGGCAACTACGCGAGTCCGTACACACCCGGCTCCGCGTACGTGCTGATGCATCACGTGTTCGGCGAAGTGAACGGCAAAAAAGGCGCATGGGGTCACGCGATCGGCGGCATGGGCGCGATCACGCAGGCGATGGCGAAATCCGCGAGCGAACTCGGCGCCGAGATCCGCATCGGCGCGGGCGTGCGCGAGGTCATCGTCGAACAAGGCCGCGCGGTTGGCGTGGTCACGAGCGCGGGCGAATCGCTGCGTGCGTCCGCGATCATTTCCAATCTCAATCCGAAATTGCTCTACGGCCAGCTCATCGATCCGGGTGTGTTGCCGCAGGATTTCCGCGAACGCATCGCCAACTGGCGCTGCGGCTCGGGTACGTTCCGCATGAATGTCGCCTTGTCGGAACTGCCGGATTTCAGCGTGCTGCCGGGACGCGAACTTGCCGAACATCACACCGCCGGCATCATCATCGCGCCGAGTCTCGGTTACATGGAGCAGGCATTTGTCGATGCGCGCAGTGGCGGCTGGTCGAAACAACCGATCGTCGAAATGCTGATTCCCTCGACGCTCGACGACACGCTCGCGCCGCGCGGCCAGCATGTCGCCAGCCTGTTCTGCCAGCATGTCGCGCCGACTCTGCCGAACGGCGCGAGCTGGGACGAGCATCGCGATACGGTCGCCGATCTGATGATTGAAACCGTGAACCAGCATGCGCCGAATTTCAAGGCGTCGGTGCTCGGTCGGCAGATCATGAGTCCGCTCGATCTGGAGCGTACTTTCGGCCTGATCGGCGGCGATATTTTCCACGGCCAGCTGGATTTGAACCAATTGTTTTCCGCACGTCCCATGCTGGGACATGCCGACTACCGTGGCCCGCTGCCCGGCCTGTACATGTGCGGCGCCGGCACGCATCCCGGCGGCGGTGTGACCGGCGCGCCGGGGCATAACGCGGCACGCGAGGTGCTGGCCGATTTCCGCAAACGCAAACTCAAGCGGAGCGCCTGACCGCTCGTTGTTTTTTCTTGTGTATTGCCGATAGTATCTACCGACGGTTTGCTCGTTACTTGGCACGGCATATCCACCCTCATTTGTGCAGCGTTTTTACAAGGAGAGTATCGATGAAATATTTCGTTTGGCATTCGACCCGCGTTAGCATGACTGCAGCTGGCATTTCCATTCGCGCATTCCTGGCAATCATTGCACTCATTTCGACTAGCCATGCGCAGCTTTTGATGCCACAGCAAGCGCCTGATCCGTGCAATTCCGTCGTGCCGCCGCCGCCGGTCGAATTTCACGGCAAAGTTCTGAAAGAGGCTGCAGAAATAACAGACGTTGAACTACTGACGATCAACGCGCAAATCAGCACTCGTGGTTGTCGTGACGCGGCACTGTCGCGGTTTGCGAAATACCGCACCGAGCATCCTGACAATTATCAGAGCGCCTTTGTCGAGGCGCGACTTCTTTACTTCTATTCCACGAAAGAAAGAGAAACGAAGCTTCTGGTTGATACGTTAGCCGCGCATCCTGAATTTTCATCTGCCAAGGTGCTGCTGGGATCCTTGGCGCTAGAAAGATACGATTATCGTGCAGCGCGCTCTTTGCTCGGCCAGGCAATAGAGAAATCTCCCAACGATTTGTGGGCTAACATTCACTTGCTAGAAATCGACGCGCGCGAAAACCTCTCCATGCCTGCCGCAAAACAGTTATTGGAAATTGCGGAGAACAGTGAGTTTGGCGGCTTTCCTCGCGAAGCTGCTGCCGTCGAGGTGATGGGTCTGAGCACGCTTCCGCTGGATATGCGTGAAAAAGCCTATCGAGTGCAATTGAAGTTCGCGTCCGCGACACCGATTTCAATGAAAACCCAAAACCTCGGGCGCTTTCTCATCGAGGAACGTCATGATTATGCGGAAGGTCGTCGCGTGCTCACGCCGTATCTCGCCACCGAGCCCGACGATAAATATGCGCAAGTACTTCTCGCCGAATCCTACCTGTTTGAAGCGCAGGCTATCTCGCCCTTCCTCACGCCGGCCAACGCCGGGTTGATTGCGCAGGCCAAAGGGATTTTCAGCAATGGCGACCTGTCGCCGGTGGCCGCGCGCATCGGCGAACATCCAGAACTTAGCAAAATCCAGCCGCTAATTGCCGGGAGCATATTTCATCCCGATGCCACCGACCAGTTCGGTCATTCAGCACTGTGCAATTCGCTGTATCAATTGAATGCGGAGGGGGGCGCGACAGCGCTGAACGCCGGCGCTGACCCGAACGGCATGTGCGAAGACCGAACTATCATGTCACTGGTGCTGGAGCCTTCGGCCAACTACGCAAAGACCGCCGTAATTCTCGAACTCCTGCTCAAACGCGGTGTCGATGTCGATTCCGGAGCGCCCATTCCGCATACCAAGATGTTCGAGAGCAGCCTCATCGAAGTCTGTCAGGCCGATCCCGCATGCCGTGAAAAGCTGATGCCCATCCTGAAAAAATATTCGCATGCGCCGAAGTAGCCACGCCTCAGCGACATCAGGAACGTGCTGGTGCAGCGGCATATTCTGAAGCGCCGGACAGGTCTTGGCGTGTAGTTTGGCGATCGTTGATGGTCGTGCGGGCGGTTCGGGTGCAGAAGTTCAAGGCAGCCAACGCCCAGCCGCGCACAATCCTGTGTGACGCACTGTCGAACCGCGCTTGGCAATTACAACATCGGCGCGATTTCTTTTTCGATCTTCTCGGGTTTATCGGTCGGCGCGTAACGTTTGACGACGTGACCGTTCTTGTCGATCAGGAACTTGGTGAAATTCCACTTCACCGATTCTGTGCCGAGAAACCCCTTGCCTTCGCTCTTGAGAAACTTGTACAACGGATGGGTTTTTTCACCGTTGACGTCGATCTTGGCGAACATCGGAAAATCCACGTCGTAGGTGAGTGAGCAGAAATTCTTGATCTCGGCTTCGTCGCCGGGCTCCTGCTTGCCGAACTGATCGCACGGAAATCCGAGCACGACCAGGCCCTGATCGCGGTATTTTTTGTACATCGCTTCGAGGCCGGTATATTGCGGCGTGAATCCGCACTTGCTCGCAACGTTGACGATCAGCAAGGTTTTGCCTTTGTAGGCATCGAGGGATTGCTCCTCGCCATCAATGGTTTTGGCACTGAAATCGTAGACTGTGCTCATGCGTAACTCCGATCGGGATGACGTTTTGCAATCTTGGCATAGCGCCGCGGAAAGTCCAGTTTTGCCGGACGATCAGTACCGCCAGCTGCTCAAATCCGCGCCGGCCGGTGCGGTTTTTTCGATGCGCTCGATGATCTTCGGCAGATACGTGGTGTTGTAGTGCAGTCGCGAGAACGCGTTCGGCTGGGTCGGATCGCCATTCCAGCAATGCTCGTCGCGCGTGCCGTAAGTGACTTCGCCTTCGTAGGCCGGATTGCTGAAACTCTCCAGCGCGTTCTGCATCAGGTACACCGCGTCATTCAGAAAATAGTTGTCGCTCAGGCCGACATGGACATGCAGTTTGCCGCGCAATTTCTCGCCGATTTTCGACCAGTTGCGGCGCAGGTATTCGGTCAGGTCCCAATGCTCGCGCCAGTAGTCGGCGACGGCATGATCGATCACACCGCTGCGCTTGTCGAAAATGGTTTGCGGATAACCATCGGCGCCGACCGGAGAGAACACGGCTTGCCAGATATCCCACTGTTCGGTGGAGCGGCCTCGATCGCCGAGCGCGCGTTCGTAGGCCATATTGTCCGGCAGCGTGGCCGTGGTGCGGCCGAGGTAATCGCGCATCGCCGGTTGCGCGATGCGCGTGTTCGCGCCGTCGAGATACAACGCGTTTTTATCGTCGTACAGATTGATGTGCGTGTAGGCGTGGAAATCCACCGGATCGGGACACGCGCCGAACGCGCCGTTGTAGAAATCCGGATTGAAAATCTGCACTGCGAGCGCTTCCCAGCCGCCGGTGGATCCGCCGTAGACAAAACGTGCCCAGCCCTGGCCGAGGCCGCGAAATTTCTTCTCGATCGCCGGGATCAATTCTTTTTCGATCGCGCTGCCGTACGGGCCGACATTCAACGAGTCGACCGCGTAGGAATCGTCGTAAAAAGGATTGGCGTGTTGCAGCTTGACGATCAGCACGCGCGGAAATTTCGGCCCGCTCCACTGCTGGTAGAACGTGTACGCCTCTTGTTGCTGGATGCGGTTGTAACCGGCGAGATGAAAGCGCTCGCTGTAGTCAGGCTTGAGATCGGGGTCGGGCGGATCGGTGCGAAAGCCATCGAAATCCGGCACAAAATGATCGTGGAAAATCACCAGCGGAAATTTCGCCTGCGGGTGTGCATCGAAACCTTCGGGCACGAGCACCGCGGCGGAAAGGAACATCGACCGGCCCCAGAACTTTGTCAGCAGCGCGCTCTGGATGCGGATATGGCGAATGTATTTTGTATCGAGCGGCGGCTTGATCGGCGCGATGGTTTGATCCAGCGGCAGCGCTAAAGTAGCGCCGCCTTCTGGCTTGCCGTTGGCGGCGATCACGATCTTTTGCGGCGTGCTGTAGAAGTTGCCGGGTTTGAGGTTCCAGTGCTGGCCCTCGCCCTGGTCCGGCGGCAGATTGAGCGTGCGGCCGTCGGCGCGATGAAAGGTTTCGTAGCGATTGAGCAATGCCTGCACGGTGTACGAGCCGGGCGCGAGTTCGGCGATTTGCGCGACCGGGTAACCTTCCGCATTGGCGGCGATCGCGACGCTTGTGCCGGGTTTCCAGTCCGCAACGTTCATGCCGAACACGATTTGCGACTTCGGCGTGATATCGATCTGGTTGCGCGGCTCGTCCGTCGCATCGTTGGAGAACAACAAAAGCAAACGTCCCTGCTGCGCGCTTTTGCTCGCGCTGGCCGGCAATTGCACGACATAGCCGGACAAGGTATTTGTCGCATCGGGCGTGGCCGCGAGCGTTGACGAAGCGATGATCGAACTCGCGCCCAGAATCACGCAACGGTACCACCAACGAAATTTTTGCATGGTCGTTTCCCTCGGCAATCGAGCGACGATGCTACCGCAAATTTGTCGATCGAGCTGGCCGATTCGATGAAAAACCAAGGCACCGGCAAACGCGCGGCGCAGCTCAGCCGACGCGTTCGAACGGCATCACCGAATGCTGCAATGCCGGCACATCGAGATAATGATCGACCAGCAAAAACGCGAACAACGCCATCAGGTAGATGATCGAATAATTGAACACCTTCATCGCGAACAACTCGCCCGGCGGATTCAACAGCACGATCGCGTAGTACAAAAACCCCGCGCCGAGCACCACCGCGCCGCCGAGATAAAACAGTCCGCTCATACCGGTCAGGTACGGCAGCAAGGTGACGATGAACAGCAGCACGGTGTAATACAAAACATGCCAGCGTGTGTATTCCACTCCATGCGTGACCGGCAGCATCGGCACCTGCGCGCGTGAATAATCGTCGCGACGGAAAATCGCCAGCGCCCAGAAATGCGGCGGCGTCCAGACAAAAATGATCAGGCACAACAGCAGCGCATACGGATGCACGTGTCCGGTCACCGCGGCCCAGCCGAGCACCGGCGGCGCGGCACCGGCGGCGCCACCGATGACGATATTCTGCGGCGTCGCGCGCTTGAGAAATCCGGTGTAGACGATGGCGTAACCGATCAATGACGCGAACGTCAGCAGCGCCGTGAGCACATTCACCCACAGCACCAGGATCAGCATCGACAGCACACCGAGCGTGATCGCAAACAGCAACACCTGGCGCGAGGAAAGCTGGCCCTGCGGCAACGGCCGTTGTGCGGTGCGCGCCATGAGGATATCGATGCGCTGATCGATCAGATGATTGATCGCCGCCGCCGATGCCGCCGCCAGCCAGATGCCCAGCGTACCGAACAGCAGCGGCCGCCATGGCACCATGCCGGGCACCGCGAGAAACATGCCGATGATCGCGGTGAAGACGATCAGCGCGACCACGCGTGGTTTGGTCAATTCGAAATAAGAACGGGCTAGCGATGGCATGGCGGCAGAATCGAGTCAGAGTTATTTGGCGCGCGGAGCATCATTGCGAGTGACCGGGACGCAGACGCGCGAGCAACATCAGCAGTGTAAACAACAACGCGGCGGCGACGGCGTTGTGCGCGGTCGCGACCGGCAGCGGCAAGGCGTACACGACGTTGCTGATGCCGAGTCCGACCTGCAGCAGCAGCAGTCCGGCGACCCACGCGCCGAGCGCGATATGCCGGCGCAGCGCGAAGATCGACAGCATGAGCAGATGGCCGAATACCAGCACGGCGCCGATGCGATGTGTCATCTGAATTGCGGTGCGTGCCGCGCCGTCGAGCACGCCGCCTTCGTAGTTGACGCCTACGCCGCGCCACAAGACAAAGGCCTCGCGGAAATCCGTACCCGGCCACCATTGGTCTAGACACTTCGGGAAATCGGTGCCGCAGGCGAGTGCGGCGTAGTTGGCGCTGGTCCAGCCGCCGAGCGCGATCTGGCACGCCAGCAAAACGATGCCTACGATCACGAGTCGGCGCAGTTTCGCAC
>JANXUW010000571.1 GCA_025351985.1 Pseudolysobacter sp. | reverse complement strand
AACCTGGGCCGCTTCCTGAGCGTGGATCCGATCATCGGCAATCCGATGAGCAGCCAGAGCGTCAATCCGTATTCCTACATCGGCAACAATCCGCTGAGTGGGACTGATCCGACCGGATACGCCGCATGCTTGTCGACGGATTCACCTTCTTGTTTGAAAGATGGCGCCAACACGATGAAGGATGTGAATACCGGAAAGTCAACGACCATTGTTGTTGGCAACGCCGGCGACAACATTGCGTTCACAGGTCAGATGAACGTCAGCAACTTCAAGTACATTAGCAACAGCATCAATGTCGCTTTTAACCCTCCAAATGGCGCCGACAATTGGGTCAAGAACGGCCCGAACGGTAGTCAGGACCACGATAAGATCGGCGCAATCGCGGACAGCGGCAAGGGCTGCGCGGGTGGAATTCAGTGCTATAACGTCCACAGCAACGGTAAGGGCGTCGACAGCTTTGAGCGCACCTTCTCGGTAACAGCGGGTTACGGTGCGATCAATGGCATCACCAACGAAGTCGGCCGCGCGATGCAGTTGATGGCTGAGCATGTTGCCACCAGATTCGGCTCAGATAGTTTCATGCTCGCCCACAACCCGACCGAAGGTTTTTGGCATGACATCTTTGAGACGGGTCAGGACAAGGCAGGGTTCACTACCGCGATTTCGCAGCACTTCGGTGAAGTGCTTGCTGGAGTGGATCATCCCATGAGCTGGCTTGCGCACAGCCAAGGTGGCGAGATCTTTGCGGAGGGAGCACGCAACGCCCTCAATCATGGGTCGGGCAGTCTCAGCAACAACACTGTGGCGTTCGATTCCGGCGCGAACAATGCGTGGGCAACAAATCGCATTCTGACTCGTGGTGGCATCCAGCTGTTCGGCAAGGGCTACTACGATGCGCCGAACGATTTGGTACCGCAGGTGATTGGATTGCGCGGTGGGCCAGGCAATATGATTCGTTCGCTGATCTCGGCGCCATCACTGTTCGGCCCGGATAGTCCGCACACGCATCCTCAGCCGAACGAATGAGGTGCGTAGCATGATCCGACAATGGTTTGCGGGATTACTGGCGTTTGCTCTGGTGGGGTGTGCGGTAATGGGTGTCGCGGCGAGTCTGCCATCGGGTGATACGAAGAGCTGGAAAACCTACTCGGTCGAGGTGGGCGATCAGGTCGTGCAGTTCACGATACCGCCGGGTGTCAGCAAAGATTTTCTTGATCCTCCGGTTACGCAGCACATTGATCTTCAGCAACCCGGTCTTTTTGACCAGACCGGATTAGGTCCGCGACTTCTTTCTCGTCACTGGGATTATCGAAGCAGTCCGTTCGCCCTTGTCGATGGAACGCTTCATGCGGCGATTTGGCTGAAGAACAGCGAAAAACCTCTGACCGATTCGAATGCGTTGCGGGCGGCAGTAAGCGAGGGTCAAGAGCTATCGCGCATTAAGGATGTGATGAATGGCGGATACACGGGGCCGCCAAATCCGGCAACCAAATTTGACGCTACCAGCGTTGGTGGTCGGCAGGGCTTCTATGTCCACTATCAGACATCCCTTCCCGATTACGTTGTGGCGATCGACAGCCATCATTACTTGGTGATCTACGTTGATTCGAGCGGTGTGACCCACGCCGGCTGGCGCGAGGATGCAAAGGCGGCGGCGAATGCGATCTTAAACTCGATTCGCATCGAACCAAAGCACTAATCAATGGGGTCACAATCAATGGGGTCAGGTTTGATTGATTTGCGGCAATGTATACAAAGCAGCATTTCCCCAAAGCGGCTTAGCGCCGGGCGTTGCGCATCTGGCCTAGCGAATGGCCGACAGCGGCGTGCCGAGTTCGAGCAATGCCCGCAGCTACGATGCGTTCGGCGCCGTGCGCAACGGTGACCTGAGCAATCGTGCGGGCGGCACGCTGAACCTGGGCGACACCAGGCACGGCTTCACGCAGCACGAGCACGCGGACGATGTGCGGCTGATCCACATGGGCGGGCGCATCTACGACTACACGCTGGGGCGGTTCCTGAATGTCGATCCGGTGATCCAGAATTGGTGTTGCAATCATCTCTCCCGGCTTAAAGCAAAACGAAAAATCCGATTCGAAATGGCTCAATCTTTGGCGAAAATCAGCACAGCTAGTTACCACGACGAAAGATGCATAGACCGCGCCTGTACCCATTGCGATACTGTGGCCAGGCGCCCCGCTCCTTCCCCCCTGTTGCGGCGTGGTGCCGACCGGAAGGCGGCTCCCTGAGCCGCCTTTCTTTGTGATCTTTTGTATAACATAATCCCTTTTATGTGATAGTTTAAGCGATCAGGCCAACTCATCCCGCATTCGACATCCCTACCCCGCTCCGCTAGCATGTACTTACAACCGTACATACATGGAAAACCAATGCTCGCTCTCAAACTCAGTCGCATGGGCAACTCCGTAGGCGTCGTCCTGCCCAAAGAAGCCCTGACCAAACTCCAGCTCACCCAAGGCGACACGGTGTACCTGACCGACTCCCCGGAGGGCTTTCGCCTGACGCCCTACGACCCCGAATTTGCCACCCAGATGCAAGCCGCAGAAACCATCATGAAGCGCCGCCGGGCGGTCCTGCGTGAACTGGCCAAATGACGTATGTCTGGTTGCGGCGCGACACCGTACTGGCGATCCACGAAGCGCAGTTGGCTGAGCACGGCGGATTACCGGGGCTGCGGGATGCGGGATTGCTGGATGCCGCGCTGGCGCGGCCGCACGCGCTTCTCAGCTATGCCCAGCCGGTGCCCGGCGTGGCGGTGCTGGCCGCAGCGTATGGCTTTTCGCTGGTACGCAATCATCCGTTTGTGGATGGCAACAAGCGCACGGCCTTTGTCGCGGTCGAGCTGTTTCTTGCCCTGCAGGGATACACGCTGCTGGCCGACGATGCGGCCTGCGTTATCCAGATGGTTGCCCTCGCCGCCGGCGAGCTGGATGAAATCACGTTTGCTCACTGGGTAGGAAGCCAATGCCGACCGATGGAACCGTAATACTGCTGCCCGCTTCCCTGAGCCGTTCGGCGTCTCTGCCGGCGCTGATCACCGCCGCTGGCGATCGCGCGCGAAACCGCTACATCGAATTCTTCGCCGCCGAGATCCGCAACACCAACACGCGTGCTGCCTATCTGCACGCGGTTGAGCAATTTCTCGGCTGGATGGAAACGCTCGGTGTGGATCTGCTTGATGTTGCCCCGCTGCACGTCGCGGCCTACATCGAAAAGCTGTGTGCCGTGCGCAGCGCGCCGACGGTCAAGCAACACCTCGCCGGATTGCGCAGTCTGTTCGACTATCTTGTCGTGGGCCAGGTCATGCCGTTCAATCCGGCCGCGGCCGTGCGTGGTCCGAAATACAGTGTGCGCGAAGGCAAAACGCCGATCCTGTCGGCCGAGGACACGCGGCAGTTGTTCGCCCGCTTCGACCCTGGCCTGCTCGCCGACGTGCGCGATCGCGCGATCCTTGGTGTGATGGTGTATTCGTTTGCACGCGTGTCGGCCGTCATCAAACTGCGTATGAAGGATTACCAGCGCCAGGGCATGAAGGCGTGGCTGGCACTCGATGAAAAAGGCGGCAAACACAACCGCGTGCCGGCGCATCACCAGGCGATCGAGTACATCGAGGAATACCTACAAAAATCCGGTCTGCCTGAGTCGCGCGATACTCCCCTCTTCCGCAGCCTTACCCATCGCGGCACGGTGTTGAGCGATCGGCCGCTGCGTCGTGAAAACGTCTATCACATGATCCAGCGGCGCATGACCGATGCCGGCATTGGCTGCCATTCGTTTCGCGGTACGGGCATCACGAATTTTCTGGAGCATGGCGGCACGCTGGAGACGGCCGCGCGCATTGCTGGTCATGCCTCGACCAAGACCACGCAGCTTTATGATCGGCGCAACAGCGCGATTGATCAGGGCGAGATCGAGCGGATTCGGTTCTGAGGTTGCGCATGAGGCACGGGACTGCCCTACTCCGTTAAGGTGTCGTGAGGAATTTCTCGCGATGCGGCTGGTCGACATCCGGCCCGTGTAAGAAGTGCCGGCCTTGCTCGCGCATTTAGGTAAGATCGTCCAATGGCACGCAAGGTGTCGCCCGATTCCAGCCGCTACTGGATCTCCCCCCGCTCTTCCAGCGTCAGTTCGTTGTATGTTCTCATCGCAACAGCCTATGTCAAAGTTGGCTAGGTGTTGCACGTGGAGTTTGAGGCGACCGATGTATTCATACGGTGTGAGTCCGTTGAGCGCCTTTCACTTGCGGTCTTGGCGCACAGAGCGGGGCAGCTCAGGCTCGGCGGGGACGCACAAAATGGAGCTATCCTGAGTCGGCGCAAACACACGCGGCAATATCCGCCGTCGGGTACGCGCCTGCAGCTTGTTCAAAAGTCTGGCTCTGTGGCCGGAAGCGGACCTGGAAACGATCGGCCGATTATAGGGCCG
This sequence comes from Pseudolysobacter sp., assembly GCA_025351985.1. Classification (GTDB taxonomy): domain Bacteria; phylum Pseudomonadota; class Gammaproteobacteria; order Xanthomonadales; family Rhodanobacteraceae; genus Pseudolysobacter. The sequence goes on along the minus strand of JANXUW010000571.1, from coordinate 3,149 downwards.
CTGCAGCGAAAGGCGTCTTGCTGATCACCTTTCGCTGCCCCCAAGGAAAACCGCACCGCCTCATTCAATCGGACACGTCGCCGTCTCGACTTCGAAGCCGTTACGGAACACCGCTTCGGTTGCACTCAGCACCGTGACGTTGAGCAGCCCCGAGACACTCGACAAGTTTGTCGTGTCGCCTGCATAGCTCGCGGTCAGGCTGTACACGTCCTGTCGGTCGGTGCCAGTGGTCGTCAGCGCCGTGGTGGTGCAGCTCGCCTTTCCGGTATTCAGCGTGGTCGAGCACAGCGTAGTGGTCCCGTTTTTCAGGAACAGCAGCGTCCCGCTGGGCGACACGCCCGTGACGCTCGCGCCCAGCGTGAACGGCTCCCCGCTCACGAAGGTGCGCTGGCATGGCGTCGCGAGCAACGTCGTGCTTGTCGCACGTGTGACGGTAAGACCCGCGGTGCCGGTGTTGCTCGAGAAATTGCTGTCGCCCGCGTACGTCGCCGTGAGCGTTTTGCTGCCAGCGCTGGTCGGCGTGAGCTGGCAATTCCCCGCCCCCGTGTTGTCGAGCGCGGCAATCGTGCAGGAGTCGCCTGCGCCATCGGCAATAGTGACCGAGCCCGTTGCCGTGCCTTGTGCAGGGCTCGTCACCGCCACGACCACGCCGACTTGGTACGCGGTGTCGATCACGTCACTGCCGGATGCCGGGCTTACCGAGACGGTCGTTGTGCCTTTCGTCACGGTATGCGCCTGCGTGGCGCTCGTGCTCGAGGCAAACTGCGCGGGCGTTCCGGGGATGTAGGATGCGGTCAGATTGTATGTGCCTGCGGCGTTCCAGGTGATGTTGCAGGTCGCCCCGCCGTTTACCAGTGCGACGGGTCCGCAGGTGTGCGCGGGCGATGCATCGTCGCTCACGGATACGTTGCCGTCCGGCGTGCCTGTCGGTGCGGTCACGCTAACGGTGACAGCGAAGCTCTGACCAACCGTGGACGAAGCCGTCGAAGTGATGGACGTCGTCGTCGTGTACGGGTTGACCGTGTGCGCGCTCGTTGCGCTACTCGACGCAAACGTCGCATTGCCGCCGTAGTTCGCGCTTAGCGTCACGTTGCCGGGCGCGGCGGACGCCAGCTGGCAGCTGCCTGTGCCATTGGTTAGTACGACATTGCAGTTTGCGCCCGCGCCGTCCGAAACCGCGACGCTGCCGCCCGGCGTTCCGCTGCCGCTCGCCGGCGCCACGCTGACGCTGACGGTGTAGTTCGCGCCCGGCGACGAGGGATCGGGGGTTTCCGAAACGATCGAGGTGACCGTCGGCCGCGCACTCACCGCCGACAACGCGAACGGCGAATGGAGGAATTGCCCGGATGCTGCCTGCGTCTGTTGCGCGGACGTCGGATCGATGTCCACGACGATCGTCGAACTGGCGGCGTAGAGCTGCCCGCCGACGAGGGCCAGGCCCGACGGACCGTTGAGCAAATTGCCGCTGGCCAACACGGTTTGCGTGCCGCTGGTCGCGTCGATCGCGATTACATCATTGCTGCCCCCGGGGCCGAACGACGCGTTGGCGGCGTAGAGCGTCGAGCCGATGCGCGCGAACCCGATCGGGGTGTTGAGGTGTCCGCCGGTGGCCACAGTGGTCACGGCACTGGCGTACGCATTGGCGTGGAAGATCGAATTCGCGGTCGCACCAGCAAACAACGCACCGCCGTCGGATACGTAGAACGAGCCGTCGCTGACCGGCACGATGCCGAGCGGCGCCGTTTTGGCTCCCAAGGACATGGGCGAGCCCACGGCGGCGCCAGTCGCCGGATCCATGCGAACGACCACACCCGCCTTCGCGTCTGCGACCAACAGCTCGCCGCTCGCTTCGGTCGCTATGCCCACCGCCTGGCCGAATGGACTGCCGATGGGCGTGGCGACGCCGGTATTTGGATCGACGCGGAACACTTGGCCTGAGGTGTTTCCTTGCGAAGTGACGAACACGTTGCCGTCGTTGCCGACGGTGACGCCGAGCAGCATGCCGAATTGCGGATCTTTGCTCACCAGAGCCTGTTGTCCGCTGACCGGATCGAACAGCACGATCGACGCCGGATTCGTGTTGCGGTCGCCGCCGTCGGCGACCACGATCTCGCCCGCATGCAGTTTGCCGCGTATCAACACGGTGACCGTCGCTGGAGCTGAGGTCAGGGCCGAATTCGCCGCGGTGAACGTGAAGCTATCCGCGCCGATCGCGCCGGCGTTTGGCGTGTAGGTGAACGCGCCCGTGTGCGCATCGTTCAGTACGACCGCGCCTTTGCTCGGGGTCGTCGCGATCGCGTAGGTGATCGACTGGGGCGGCATGTTCGGGTCGGTTGCGGACAACGTGCCGCTCGCCGACGTGTTTTCGAGCGTAGCGATCGAGCCCGGCTGCGGATTCGGCGCTGCCGCCTGGATATTGAACGAGATCGTCGCCGGCGGCGATGCATCGTTGCCGTAGGTGACGCCGCGAAACTGAAAGCTGTCGCTGCCGCTGTAACCCGCGTTCGCCGTGTAAGTGAACCCACCGGTGTTTGCGTCCGGCCCGGTCAGCGTGCCATGTGCCGGACCACTGGCCAGCTGATACGTGATCGCTGGGTTCGAACAATCGGTCGTCGTCGCAACGACGGATTGGTTCAGCGTCGCGCCCAGCGCCAGGTTGTACGAGGCCGACTGCGCGCTCGGCGCGGTCTGGTTGGCGATGACGTTGATGCCGAAGTTGTAGATCGTCGCGCCCGGTCCGCGTGCGGGATCGTTGGCGAAGGCACCGTCCACGTCTTCGACTTCGAATTGGAAGTTGTCGGACAGGTTGCAGCTGCCGTCATGTCCATAAGTCACATGACCGGCCGCGATGTCGTTTTGTGTGAACGACGTCGGACTCGCCACGCCGTTGAGTAGCAGTGTGCCGATATGCGGTTGGCCGGTGACGACGAAGGTCGGGGCGCTGGACGTGTCCGGATCGAGGGCCAGCAGATTGGAGGCATTGAGTGCGGCCGTGCCGCCCTGGGCGAGCGATAGCGCTGAGTTCGTGTCGAGTTTCGGCGGTGCATTCACGCGTACCTGCAGCACCGTGCTGGACGAAAGCACGCCGTCCGACGCCGTCAGCGCGATGTTCGCAAGACCGCTGGTTGCCGTTGCCGTCACGCTTACCG
>JANXUW010000545.1 GCA_025351985.1 Pseudolysobacter sp. | reverse complement strand
AGCCAAACTGGTACCGATGATATTCGTCACACTGGCGAAAGCCGGTGTCCAGGCGATTGAATGCACTGGATTCCGGCGTACGCCGGAATGACGAAATGGACTTGCTCAGCGTTTACCTAGCTGAATTTTAGTGAGAGCATTTGCTCGATTTTCGCCAGCGCTTGCGGGTCAGCCTTGCCTTGCGCGCGGGCGAGTTGGATGATGATGCGGCCGACCGTGCCGTTCGCCGCGCTCTGCACGATCCAGTCGCCGGACTGCAAATGCATTTCCTGCATCAGCAGGATTGCGCTGAGCGGCATCGCAAACAGCTGACACGCGGCATCGTCGGAAACGGCATCCGGCAACGGCACCACCATCGCTGCCGGCGCGGTGAAATATTCGGCCCAGACGTTCGACGCAAACGAAACCGCGACACGCTGGCCGTGCTGAAAACCGCTGACGCCTTCGCCGAGTTTTTCGATGCGCGCCACGCCTTCCGAACCCGGAATCGCCGGCAGCGGCGGACGATAACCATAAGCGCCGCGAATGATCGCGATGTCGTGATAATGAATCGGCGACTTGATCAGTTTCAGCAGCACCTCGCCGGCTTTCGGCTCGGGCACCGGCAACTCGCGCAGCGCCAGAACTTCTTTCGGATTGCCGAATTTTTCGTAGACGAGTGCTTGCATGACGATCTCCGATTGGGCAATGAATTCAGGATTTGAGCAAGGCCAGTGCACCGTCGATCACGCTTTGATCGGATGGCAACACCAGCGTGGCGGCGCCGGCGAGTGGCGTGTAGGTATCTTCGCCGACCACGCGCGCGATCGGTTTTTTGCCGAAACCGGCTTCGACGATCGCGGTGATGATGCCTTCGCCGACACCGGCGCTGCGCCGGCCTTCGTCGACGATCAGGATGCGTTTGCACTCGCCCGCATGTTTGCCGATCAGTTCGGCATTCAGCGGTTGTAACCAGCGCAGATCGAGCACGCGGGTCTTGACCTGATGATCCGTTGCCAGCGCGCGCGCCGCACGCAGGCTCATCGGCACGCCGTTGCCGAAGCTGATGATCAGCAAATCGGTGGCGTCCTCGTGATAGATACGGCCTTCGCCGAGTGGCATCGCCTGATCGAGCGGCGGATACGCAAACAGCCATTGGCCGTCGCCGGCGTCGTACAAATCCTTGGTCATGTACAACGCGATCGGTTCGAGGAAAGCGCACACCCGGCCATCGATTTTCGCCAGCGCCATCAACGTGCGCAGCATGCTCGCGGCATCGTCGCCGCGCGACGGACAGCCAACGATCAGGCCCGGAATATCGCGCAATGCGGTGATCGAATTGTCGTTATGGAAATGTCCGCCGAAGCCTTTCTGATAACCGAGCGATGCCATCCGCAATACCATCGGATTGCGATACTGGCCGTTCGAGAAAAACTGCAGCGAGCACGCTTCGCCGCGGATCTGGTCGCAGGCGTTGTGGAAATACGCGAGGTACTGAATTTCCGGAATTGGCAGCATGCCCATGTTGGCATACCCCTGCGCCATGCCGAGAATGGTCTGCTCGTCGAGCAAGGTGTTGAACACGCGCCCGCTCTTGAACGCCTTGTGCAAACCCTTGGTCACGGTGTAAACGCCCCCCTTCGCGGCGACGTCTTCGCCGAACAGCAGCGTCTCGGGATATTTGCAGAAAATGTCGAACAGCGCGTTGTTGATCTGGATGGCTAAATGTTTAGGCGGCTGTTTCTCGGGCAGCTTCTCAGCGCTGCCGAAAATCTCCAGACGCCGTGCCGCGTAATCCGCGCGCACTGCTTCGACCGCGACTTTTTCGGCGTGATACGGCGCCAGCGGTTCGAGGATTTCGGCCAGCGAAGTGAGTTTGGTGCGTTTGTCAGCGTCTTCGGCAGCCGCCATGCAGCGCACCCGCGTCGCCTCGTACAAGGCCAGCAACGTGGTCTTGTCGAACAGGCCGGACGCCAGCGCGATCTCGGCGGAACGCAGCAACGGATCCTGCGCTTCGGCAGCGAGCAGTTCTTCGAGCGCGCGATATTCGACTTCGAAATCGGTGCCCGCATGTCCCATCAAACGCGCCGTGCGCAGATGCAAGAACGTCGGCTTGCGCGTGGTGCGACAGTGATGCACGGCACGCGCAACCTGCTCGTAGCCTTCGGCCAGGTCGAGACCGTTGGCGTAGAAATACGCAAGATCGTTGCGATGGCGGAACGAGTTGCCGATCCAGCCGCTTGGCGTCTTGGTCGAGATGCCGATGCCATTGTCCTCGCACACGAACAGCACCGGCGCCGGCAGTTGCTGGTATGCCGCCCACTGCGCGGCATTGAACGCGCCTTGCGCGGTGGAATGATTCGCCGAGGCATCACCGAACGAACACACCACGAGGCTGTCGTCGGGAATCGGCAGCGTGTGCCCGATGCGTTTGCCCTGCGCGATCGCCAGCGCCGTGCCAAGCGCCTTGGGCAGATGCGAGGCAATCGTCGAGGTTTGCGGCAGCACCCACAACGGCTTGCTGCCCCACACTTTATGCCGACCGCCGGAGGCCGGATCGTCCTTGCTCGCAGCGAAACTCAGCGCCGAATCCATGATCGGATCCATGCCCGGCAATTTGCGAAAACGCTCGGCCATGAAACCGCCGGATCGATAATGCAGAAATGCCGGATCGGTGTGACGCGTAAGTCGCGCGACCATCGCATTGCCTTCGTGCCCGGAGCTGCCGATGGTGTAGAACACCTTGTTCTGCACGCGCAAAACACGCGCCATCAGATCGAGATGGCGCGAGATCAACTGCGACTGGAACAGCGCCAGAAAATCCTGCGTCGTGCACAAACTGTCGGGCAGAATCGGATCGACCAATGCCGGGCGCGCCGATACCGGGCCGTCGTAATTGCGGACGAATTCGCTGAAATTCTGATCGACGACTTCGGCGCGATTGACGTTCTTGGCGCGGGCGGAAATCGGTGCGGCGGATACGGACATGATCGAGGCAACCTGAGTTAATCGATGCGCCGGGATCACACCCGAGCACACATCGCGGTAGTAATTATGGCGCCGTGACCGCGCCGTCGGCGCTGTAACGACAACCCGGGAGAATGCGCTGGATATCCTTGAAGCTCGGGCTGATGCATTGCCAGCTGATACCCATCGTGTTGATGCGTGCGAGATCGGCGATAAGCTCGATGCGGCCATCGGCAACGCCGGATTTGGCGTCGTAGGTCAACACCAGACGATCGCTGAGCAGATCTAGACGTTTCAGGCTTTGACCGCGATATTCCGTCGGCGCCGACAAGCCCACGTCAGCGTTGTTATTCGGCGCCTTGCCGTTGGCCATCGTGTATTCGGCGAACGCCAGCTTCGCGCTGCTGCTGGCGCGCACGAAATCATCTCGGATCATCGCCTTGCGCAAAACATTCTCGGGGGAATCTTCATTCATCGCCGGGCTGCCCGCGAGCTGCGAAATTTTATAGCGGTCGAACGCGAATAATCCGAGCAGCACCGCGGCCAGCACCAGCACGAACAATCCGAGATATTTCATCGCTTGCGGCACGCCATTCTCCGAGCAAAACGCATCAAGAAATCTACGCGACAACGATTGTCGCGCAGTCATTCGATCCCGAAGTCAGAATGCATTGATACCGGTAATTTCGCGCCCGACCACGAGTTGATGCACGGTCTCGGTGCCTTCGTAGGTGATCACGGATTCCAGATTCA
>JANXUW010000512.1 GCA_025351985.1 Pseudolysobacter sp. | reverse complement strand
AGCCACGGCTGGTGCAGATGCATTTCGACGTGGCGCTTGGCGCGCGCCAGCGCCAGCTCTTCTTGCACGCTCGCTGCGATGCGCCCCTGCGTTGGCTGCACGAGTGCGGCGAACAGTCCGATCAAGGATTGGGTCAGCAGTGAGGCTTCCTCCTGCAACACAGACGGCAGGCGGCGCTGCAGTGAAAACACATAATCGGAAAACAAGGCCGCCGCCGTGCCGCGCAGCACGCGGCCGTGCAGTTGATCGGTAACGAGCAGCCGCTCCAGCATGCCGCGTGGCACGATGAGCGTGAGCGTGTCGGAGCTGTCGACCTGCGTCGCCAGCGGCTTGGCTAAATCGAGAATGCTGATTTCGCCGGGACGCAGCTCGATGAATTCGCCATTCACGTCGCCGCGGTAGCCGCCCTTGTGATAAACCTGGATCAGGCAATGGTCCATGCCATCCTGGCGGATCATGCGCGGCGTGCGCGTAAACCGTTGCCGGGCCACCGAGGTTTCGCAGAACAGCATATCGCCAAGATGGAACATGCCGACCTCGGCGCGGAACGGCTCGCCGTCGTCCGCCTCGATGGTCGGTTCGAACATCACCGATACGGTCTCGCGCCAGACCGGGTACGCATCGCGAGCAGGCAGATCCGTGGTCGAGAAGTGCACGAACGGGGTATTGCCGCGCGGTAGCAGCGGTTGCTGTGGTGTCATCCGAGCCCCCTGGCGCGATCAACGTGAGACGCTCAGTCAAGTATCTGAGACGCTCAGTCAAGTGGCTGCGTCCAGCACCCAATATACTGTTAGCGCAAGCGCGTATCAAACGCGCCGTTGCAACGCGCGCCCGCTCGCTTGGGCATCCGCGCTGTCTGTTGCTTGCCGTGCTCCCGTGACGGTTCAGAGTGCCGCTGGATACGTATCGCGGCGAAGACTGAAACGTTCGGGCATGCAGTTTTGTTTTGTTACAGGGGATTACGGGATGTCGGTGTTCCATAGCGGATTGGGTGTAATGCGCGCGGCCTCGGCCACATTGGCCAGTGACACGGCGTTGCATAGGTTTCAGGTGGGTTCGATACATCAACCTGTAAAAAAAAGGGGATCGTAAATGACAACGTCCAATCTGGCTGTCCGGGCAATTTCCGTGACGGCGCTTCTGCTTTTGGGGTTCTCGGTCCACGCGCAGACCGTTCTCTTTTCGAGCGTGGGCGTCGGCGACGTCGCGCATGCGACCAACTTGACCACCAACGCAGGCGGCCAAGCTTCGACCGGTGCGCTGATGCCGGTGTCCGGCTACAGTCAGACCGCGGTGCCTATAACCCAACTCGATGCCAACAATGGTCAGGCTTACTTCGGAAACATTTATGGAGGCGTGCTGCAGGTGATGCCGTCCACGATGACCTTCACTAAAATGAACGCCGTCATCAACCCGCAAAGCACACTGCTTGTGATTGGGGTACATCTGACCGTTACCGCGCAACTGTACCGGTTCCAAAGACAAGGGGGGTCCGGGCAACTGGTCGCGGTGCCAGGGGCGGCGTGCACGTTTACCGATGCCAGTACCTTGCAGGCCCCGAATCCTGTTCAGACGTACGAGAACATCGTCTCTCCCAGCGAACTGGGGGTTTGCAGCGCGACGTTTTCCGCAACCATCCCCACGGGCGACTCTCTGATGTGGTTGATCAGCATGACCGCTAGTGGTATTTCCAACAATGTGTCGCTGGTTCAAACTCTGCCGATCGATGCGTCGATCTCGCTGTCGCAGTAGCGCCGCGATGCGAACTCTTAGTCTGCCTTCCAGTCTGGCTGTCCGGGCATTTTCCGTGACGGCACTTCTGCTTGTCGGGTTCTCTGTCCACGCGCAGGCCGTTCTCTTTTCGAGCATGGGCGTCGGCGACGTCGCGCATGCGACCAACTTGACCACCAACTCAGGCGGCCAAGCTTCGACCGGTGCGCTGGTGCCGGTCTCCGGCTACAGTGCGACCGCGGTGCCTATAACCCAACTCGATGCCAACAACGGTCAGGCTTACTTCGGAAACATTTATGGAGGCGTGCTGCAGGTGATGCCGTCCACGATGACCTTCACTAAAATGAACGCCATCATCAACCCGCAAAACACGGTGATTCTCATTGGGGTACATCTGACCGTTAGCGCGCAACTGTATCGGTTCCAAAGACAAGGGGGATCCGGGCAACTGGTCGCGGTGCCAGGAGCGGCGTGCACATTTACCGATGTCAGTACCTTGCAGGCCCCGAATCCTGTTCAGACATACGAGAACATCGTCTCTGTTGGCGAACTGGCGGTTTGCAGCGCGACGTTTTCCGCGACCATCCCCACGGGCGACTCTCTGATGTGGTTGATCAGCATGACCGCTAGTGGTATTTCCAACAATGTGTCGCTGGTTCAAACTCTGCCGATCGATGCGTCGATCTCGCTGGCGACGCAGGCCGCGCAGACGCTGACCTTCGGTGCGGTGCCGACGGTGATCGTGAACGGCACCGGCTCGGTCAACGCAACCAGCGCAACCCCGAACTCGGGCAATGTGATCACGTATTCGACCAGCTCGACCGATTGCTCGGTGACGAGCACAGGCGTCGTGAGCGGGATCAATGCGGGCACCAACAACTGCGTCATCGTCGCGACGCAGGCCGGCAACACGAACTATACGCAAGGTACGGCGACGCAGACCTTGAGCATCGGCAAGGCGACGACCACGACTGCATTGACAACCGCGTGCATGACCACGTTTGTAGGAAACCAACCGTTCACAACCACGGCTGGGGTGACCGGGTCCAGCCCGACCGGCAAAGTGACCTTCAATCAGGGCGCATCCACGCTGTGCAGCAACGTGACGTTGAGCAGCGACAGCGCGAGTTGCACCACGAGTGCTTTGGCGACCCTCGGAACGGATGCCAAGGCCAGCTACAACCTGACCGCGAGCTACAGCGGCGACGCCCAGAATGCGGCCAGTGTTTCCGCGGCATTGCCCATAACGGTGCTGAGCGCGAGCGACGTTGTCTATCGCAACGGCTTCGAGACGGAAACCTTATCCTGCCCGATCGAATAGGCGTAGTGGGCGCAGTTGAGCGGTAAAAAAACGTTCATCTTTCAGTTTCAGGCGCTGCCGTTGCGTAAGCGTCTTGCGAAGCCGCTTGCGCATCCTTTCCGGTATCTGGTTGGCCATCCGCGCGGAGAGAGGCTTGAGGCTGGCACGTTGGAGAATATCGGTCATCAGAAATTCCCACAGGGAAATCCGGCTTTTAGTAGAACAGCTACAAAGGTTCAGCCAACACTAGGTAGTGTCGTCACAAGATTTCCACCCACAGCATCAAACATCGGATTTGCACGGCGGCCAGGAACGATGCCGAGCGCTTCGCGTAACGCGTCGCGATCCCGCGCCAACGTTTGAGGTGTAGAAACGCATTCTCTACCAG
>JANXUW010000480.1 GCA_025351985.1 Pseudolysobacter sp. | reverse complement strand
CGATCAGCAACAACGCTTCCGGCGAAGGTACTTTCCCCGGCAATGTCGGTGGTATCGCGATCGCAGGTAGTGAGGCCTCCGTCATCGTCAACAGCACGATTTCTGGCAACACCGCGAACAACACGGTAGGCGGCCTTTATGTGAACACGCAGCTGACACTATCCGGCTCCACGATTGCCTTCAACAAATCAACCAATGGCCAGACGGTCGCGGCGGGCATGTACGCCTACAACGGGCCGCTGGTGATGAACAGTACGATCATCGCGAACAACACCTGGGGCAGCAACAACGAGTTCGATCTCAGCGCGCTCCAAGTCAGCGGCGCGAACAATCTCGTCATGGGTTCGAACGACTCGCCGCCAGGAACCCTGATTGCGGATCCGAATTTGCAACCGCTCGCGGACAATGGCGGGCCAACGAAAACGCATGCGCTGCTGGCGACCAGTGTCGCGGTCGATGCGGGAAACAACGCGGCTGGTACAAGCACGGACCAGCGCGGACAGGGGTTTGCGCGTATTCGTGGGCCATGGGTCGATATTGGCGCTTTCGAATTGCAGGTCAACGATCGGATCTTCGCCAGCGGTTTCGAGTAACGCGATTGCGTTATTTCCATCGAGGCACACGCAGCAACGATATCGCGCGGAATGAATCTGCGCATATATCGTGATCATCTTCAGTGGCGACGGTGTGATGTCGTGGGCGTGCTGAACGATGCCGCTGGCGTCATGAAAGCGCACGCTTTACCCTGCGCAGCAACAGCACAGCAGGGCCGATCAAACATGAATACTTTCGCGAGCAGCGCCAGCCAGTCGTACTTCGCCGATTACGCGTGGCTTGCGCCGGGCTGGGCGGCAAATACGCGGATCGAGGTTGGCGCCACGGGGCAAAATAACGGACTGTTCGTCGGCGTTGAAAAAGATCGCAGCGCGGATGGCGCGGAATATCTTGGCCGCTATGTTTTGCCCGGCATGCCGAACCTGCATTCGCATGCATTCCAGCGTGCGATGGCGGGCCTCGCGGAACGCCAGACCAATGCCGAGGACAGCTTCTGGACTTGGCGCGAAACCATGTATGCGTTCGCCGGGCGCGTCGATCCTGATTCGTTGCAGGCCATTGCCGCGCAGGTGTATGTGGAAATGCTCAAGGCCGGCTACACGCACGTCTGCGAGTTTCATTATCTGCATCACCAGCCGGATGGCAGGCCGTATGCCGATCCCGCGGCGATGTCGCTAGCGCTGATCGAGGCGGCGAAAGAAGCCGGCATCGGTCTGACGCTGTTGCCGACCTTGTACATGACCGGCGGTTTCGATGGCCGCGCACTGCACGAGCGCCAAAGTCGCTTTTTCCACAATGTGGAAAAGTATATGTTGTTGCAACAGAAACTGCGTTCGCTGGAATCCTCGCAGCTGCGCATCGGCATCGCGCTGCACAGCCTGCGCGCGGTGCCGCCGGAGGCGCTGCGCCAGATCGTGGAAAGCGAGTTCGCGCGCGATTGCCCGATCCATATTCATGTCGCCGAACAGATCGGCGAGGTGCAGGATTGCCTGGCGTATCGCAATGTGCGCCCGGTCGAATGGTTGCTCGCGAATGCGCCACTCGATGCGCGCTGGTGCCTGGTGCACGCCACGCACATGACCGAGGATGAAACGCTGCGGCTCGCAGCATCGGGTGCCATCGCCGGATTGTGCCCGACCACCGAAGCCAATCTCGGCGATGGCCTGTTCCCGCTGAAAACCTATCTCGATGCGGGCGGTACGCTCGGCATTGGTTCCGACAGTCACATTTCGATTTCGCCGATCGAGGAATTGCGCTGGCTCGAATACGGTCAGCGGCTGCAAAGTCGGCATCGCAATATCGCCGTCTCGGAACTCAGCGAAAGCGTCGGCGAAACCCTGTGGGGCAATACGCTGTTTGGCGGCGCGCTGGCCGCTGGAGTCGCGATCGGCGAACTCGATGCGGGCGATCCGGCGCAAAGCGGATCGGGCATGCGCGCCGACCTGCTGGTGCTCGACGACGACTCGCCGCTGCTCGCCGCGCGTGATCGCGACACGATACTCGACAGCATGATTTTCGCCGGCAACCAGAACCCGATACGCCATGTCATGGCGGCGGGGCGCTGGGTGGTGCGCGATTTCCGCCACCATGACGAAGACCGCATCGCGCGTCGTTATCGCGACACCGTGCAACGACTGATGTCGGTCGATTAAACGTGAGTCAGACGACGCGTGCTCTGATCAACATACGAGCGTCGAGTCCGGCTGTGATCGACAAGTATCCTCACAACAAACAGATTACGACAAGCGGTCAACAGCAAATCCGATGGCTTGCCATTACGGATGCCTCAGCATCAAACCGGCGGTCTTGTTACTTCCATCATTGATTTGCGCCTTGATGCCAAGCACACGCATCAACATCGGATAAACATCGACGTTGTCGAACTCCGGCACGACCAGCCCATGCTTGAACGCCGGGCCGTGCGCGATAAACAACGCGCGCATGTTCGGCAGGTCGTTGTCGTAACCGTGCTCGCCGAGCGAAAAGTGGTGTTTCGGATCATCGATCACGTCCCGCGTGCCGATCAGCCAGCCTTCGTCGGCCAGGCATAAAATCGCCGGAATACGCGCATTGGTGCCGTAATGCAGCCGCTTTGGCACATCGGTTTTTTTCCAGCACTGCATGTGCGCCTGCGGCTTTAGCACGGCGTTTTCGACGTTTTTTTCGTGGCCGGGTTTCGGCGCGAGCCCGGCGAGAATGCCGGTGTTGTCGAGTCTGATGTCATCCACGTTCACGAGGTCGTTCAGCACGACCACGCGATCGCGTCCGGCTGAGGTCATGCCGTGATCCGAGACGATGACCAAATTCGCGCGCTGATCGAGGCCACGCTGCTTCAGGCCTTGAACGAGATGTTGCAAAGCCGTATCGACCGCCACGATGGCGGCGTTGACCTCGGCTGAATCGGGGCCGAAATCGTGGCCAGCATGATCGACCTGTTCGAAATACAAGGTCATGAAAACCGGTCGCTGCTCCGCCGGCAGATCCAGCCATTCCAGCACCTGATCGACGCGCTGGTCTGGCGTGATCTTGCCGTCGAATTTCTCCCAATGACTTGGTCGAATATTCTTGATCGCGACATCGCTGCCGGGCCAGAACATCGTCGCTGCGTGCCGCCCGTTTTTTTCCACGCTGACCCAGATCGGCTCGCCGCCCCACCAGTTCGGATCGGCCGTGCTCGCCGCATCCTTGTAGACAAAACGCGCACCGCTGACCGGATCGACCATGTGATTGTTGACGATGCCGTGGTGGTCCGGATTCAGCCCCGTGACCAGCGTGTAGTGATTCGGAAACGTCAGCGATGGAAATGCCGGGCGCAACGCCTCGGCACGCACGCCATCGGCCGCGAGCGCGCTGAGCGTGGGGCTAAGTCCACGTTGCAGGTAATCGGCGCGATAACCGTCGATCGAGATCAGGATCAGCGGCGTGTAGGCATTTTTGTCTGCATTTCGAGTGAGCTGTTGTCCACAGCCGAGCAGGCAAAAAATCAGAGCGGCGGCGAAAAATCGCGTGATGGTTTTCATTGGCATATTCGTAGGATCGGTCGATAACAGTTGTCGATTAGTATGACAATATTGCGAAACTTGGCGAGTGCCGGCATCGCGCGAAAGCACCGGCGCGGTTTTCCCGCGATGGACTTTCGACAAGCGCTGGCGTGCAGCGGATAATTGCGCGATTGCCCTCACGCTGCGGAACCGACCGATGAATGCTCCGACCCGAATCGATACCACGCGCACCATCCGCGCACCACGCGGCACCGACCTCAGCTGCAAGAGCTGGCTCACCGAGGCGGCGTTCCGCATGCTGCAGAACAACCTCGATCCCGAGGTCGCGGAAAATCCCGCCGAGCTCGTGGTGTACGGCGGCATCGGTCGCGCCGCGCGCAACTGGGAATGTTTCGATGCGATCCTGCGTTGCCTGCGCGAACTCGGCGACGACGAAACGCTGCTCGTGCAATCCGGCAAGCCAGTCGGCGTGTTTCCGTCGCACGCCGATGCGCCGCGCGTGCTGATCGCCAACTCCAATCTCGTGCCGCATTGGGCGACGTGGGAACACTTCAACGAGCTCGATAAAAAGGGCCTCATGATGTACGGCCAGATGACGGCGGGTTCGTGGATCTACATCGGCTCGCAAGGCATCGTGCAAGGCACGTATGAAACGTTTGTCGAGATGGGCCGGCAGCATTACGGCGGCTCGCTCAA
>JANXUW010000397.1 GCA_025351985.1 Pseudolysobacter sp. | reverse complement strand
GGAAGCGGGCGGCACCATCGGCAAGATCTGCGGCCAGGAATCCAATATCACCACCTACAACCTGGCGCGCATGAACATGCTGCTGCATGGGGTGAAAGACACCGAGTTCGAGATTCATCACGGCGACACATTGAAAAACGACTGGGACTGGCTGCGCGAGACCAACCCGGCGAGGAAGCCGCAGTTCGACGCCGTGGTGGCCAATCCGCCGTTCAGCTATCGCTGGGAGCCGGACGGTGCCACGAGTGAGGACATGCGTTTCAAGAATCACGGCGTGGCGCCGAAAAGTGCTGCCGACTTCGCTTTCCTGCTGCACGGATTGCACTACCTGAAGGACGACGGCGTGATGGCCATCATCTTGCCGCACGGCGTGCTGTTCCGCGGCGGCAAGGAAGCGGATATCCGCACCAAGCTGCTCACCGACGGCCACATCGACACCGTGATCGGCCTGCCGGCGAATCTGTTCTACTCGACCGGTATTCCGGTCTGCATTCTTGTGCTGAAGAAGTGCAAGAAGCCGGACGACGTGCTGTTCATCAACGCCGCCGAACACTTCACCAAGGGCAAGCGGCAGAACCAGTTGAGCGATGAACATATCGCCCGCATCGTGCGTACCTACCAGAACCGC
Source organism: Pseudolysobacter sp. (assembly GCA_025351985.1). Taxonomy (GTDB): domain Bacteria; phylum Pseudomonadota; class Gammaproteobacteria; order Xanthomonadales; family Rhodanobacteraceae; genus Pseudolysobacter. The sequence continues at coordinate 3,048 of JANXUW010000397.1, read as the reverse complement.
GAGGAGCACGAACGCTATTCGCGGCGAGTGGCGATGCAGGAAATCGCTGACAACGATTACAACCTCAACATCTCGCGCTATGTAAGCACCGCCGAGAGTGAGCAGGAGATCGACCTCAAGGACGTGCACACCGATCTGAAAGCGATCGAGTTGAAGATCGATGAGGCGAAGAAACGCCACAACGCTTTTCTCGTGGAATTGGGACTGGCGCCCTTGCCCTGAAGCCGAAACATACAGGCGTTTCCGATATTTCCTCAAACCTGGGCTTGCGGACTGTACAGCGCTGGAACTCGGCGCGGCGGCGACGCAGCTTGCGGGTTTTTTGCGCATGTGCCGGGTGCTGGGTGCTGGGTCTGGGTCTGGCAGAGCAGTTTGCGGCGCACGTACCTGTCGCCCCATAAACCAGCTACCGGCCCGCGAATACCTCAACGAATCACTGGGCCACCTGTCATTCCAGTGACGCTGGATCGCGCTTGCTGGTTGGCCCTGCCGGGTCATGCTAGAGTGTGCATCGCAAATGCAACGCATGAAGTTCCGCCATGAAAACTGCCACCTTGCCGTCACTGCGTGTTGATCCCGAATTGCGTCAGGCGGCCGAAGCCGTGCTGCACGAGGGCGAAAGCCTATCCAGCTTCATGGAGCAGTCCTTGCGCGACGAGGTACAGCGCCGCCGGATGCAGGCCGAGTTCATCGCCCGTGGTCTGGCTGTGCGGGAAGAAGCGAAGCGCACGGGCGTGTACTACACGGTGGACGAATCGATGGCGGCATTGGACGCCATCCTTGCCCGGCACAAGCCCGACGCGCGGTGAGTCACCACGTTCGAATCAGCAAGGTCGCGCAGGGTGATCTGGAGCGCTTGCTGGGCTTTCTCGCGCCCGTGGACTACGCCACGGCCTTGCGCGCGCGCGCGGCGATCGAACGGGGCTACCGGTTTCTTTCAGAGATGCCGTTTTCCTGTCGCAAGGCGGACGATGCCAACCCGTTCCTGCGCGAAATGCTGATTCCGTTTGGCGGTGACGGCTACGTCGCCCTGTACGAAATCGACGACGACCAGACCGTCACCATCCTCGTCGTGCGCCACCAACGCGAAGACGACTACCACTAAACTTTCGCCAGTCGGTCGAGGCCAGCCGGACGCCTTTGTATGCGGTTTGAACTGGCCAAGATCACGTAAGTCTTCAGGAGCTTGCATGACCGTACTGCGCTGCACCGCTAAGCTGCTCAAGCGCCTGAAGCAACCGGCCAAACCGGTGGAGCCTTCGCCCGAAACCAATCCGCTGGGCGAGTGGTATGCCGACATCGACTTCTGGCGTCGACAACCGTTCGTGGTGATGCTCAATGCCGCCACCGGCGCGGTGCTGGTGCTGCCGAGTGACGCGGCAGGCCTGCGCCGGCTGCACGAGCGCGCTCTGCTGCAGTTTGCCGCGATCAGCGAGCACGTCGGCCTGCGTGGGCCGGGTGTGGATGCGGAGCTGCACGGTTTCGATGCCGGCTTCACATACGCCGCCACGCGCGACCGCAGCCTGCTGGCCTCACTCAACCAGCGCAAGCTCGAGTTTTGGATGGCGCTGGAATACAGCGACCGCTCCTTGCCGGAGGTAGTAGCGCAGGAATGGGATGACCTGTTCAAGCATCCCACGCTGGGCCGCAATACGCGCCATAACATGGAATACCACCGTCCACTCGATCTGGTGCGGCAGCGCCTGCCGCCGAGCGTGGTTCCGATCTCGTTGTGTCGGCCGTCGGTCGACACCGTTAATTGACGTTTAACGTTAAGCGTTATACTTTGTCGAAATGATCCTGAGCTTTCGCTGCACGGATACGCAAGCGTTGTTCGAGACCGGGCGCTCGCGTCGCTTCGCGGCTGTCGCTTCGGTGGTGATGCGCAAGTTGGATGTATTGGAGGCTGCGCACGAATTGCGCGACCTGCGTTCGCCGCCCGGCAACTGGCTGGAGCCATTGAAGGGCGACCGCATCGGGCAGCACAGCATCCGGATTAACGATCAATACCGCATCTGCTTCGTCTGGAACAATGGCCATGCCGAGCATGTGGAAATCGTCGACTATCACTGAAGGAGGCTCATCATGATCAAAAACGGCATGCGGCCGATACACCCCGGTGAAATCCTGCGCGAGGATTATCTGGTGCCGTTGGGCATGAGCGCGAATGCGCTGTCCAAGGCGCTGAACGTGCCGGCGCCGCGCATCAACGACATCGTGCGCGAGCGGCGTGGCGTGAGCGCCGACACCGCTCTGCGCCTGGCGCGCTATTTCGATTCCTCGCCACAGTTCTGGCTGAACCTGCAAGCCATGTACGACCTGCGTCTGGCCGAGATCGCTGTCGGCAAACGGATTGCGCGTGAGGTAGCGGTGATGGAGCGCGCCGCCTGACTGCGGATGCTCAGCCCGTGCATAAATCGGGCGGAGGAATTTATCCGGAATCAATTTCCATCCGGGTTTCTGTCGCGCCTGACAGCGCTGCGCTACAACTCGAATCCGTCGGCAAAAATCGGTGCCTCGGTGGGTTCTCCGTAGATGAAATCATCCATCACCACGATATCGGAACTGCCGTTGTTGTCGTTCGGGCCGATGGTCGTGTTGCCTAGCGTCACGCGCACGCGCTTGACGCGTTTGCCGGCAGACGTGAATGCGCCAAGAAACGAAAATCCACTGCTGCTCGGTGAGGCGGCGAACGCGCCGAGGCTGATGCCGTTGGTATCGAAGAACTGCAACGCGGTCGTGCCGACGACATCCACGTCCACGAACACCGCGCCGAAGCCGAGGACCACCGCCGGCGTGCTGGTACCCGGCAGGAAGAACGTCACGTCGAATTGATTGTTGCCCAGTGGCGTGAATAAACGTTGCGCCGAGTATGTCTGGAAAATGCCGTTGTAGGTGGCGTTGATGTTGCCGAAGAGCGCCGCGACCGGTTGTCCCGCACCCGCATCGCCCGCAGCTCCGCTGACCTGAAATCCGCTTCCCGGACTCACGGCGGTTACCACCAGGCCGCGCGGCGAGGTCAAATTGAAAAACGTACCCGCCATGCTG
>JANXUW010000378.1 GCA_025351985.1 Pseudolysobacter sp. | reverse complement strand
ATGCGACCAAGGAAACGCGGTGCGCCGTTGCCCATGGTCGGCAGCTTGATCTTGCCGATCGTGGCGATGCGCTCTTCAGCGAGACGATCTGCCGCGCGGAAGGTTGCGATCTTGTCGCGTGCGGCGATCTGGAAAATCTTGCCGAGGTTGTAATAGATCGTGCGCATCATGCGCATCGCCCGTTCGCGATTGTAGCCGTCGATTTCGAGCGACACGTTCATGAGGCCACCGGCGTTGACTGCGTAATCCGGCGCATACAGGATGCCGCGGCCTTCGAGCTCTTCGCCGATTTCATCGGTGGCGAGCTGGTTGTTCGCGGCGCCGCAGATGACCTTGCACTTCAGTCGTGGCAACGTCGCTTCGTTGACCGTGCCGCCGAGCGCGCATGGCGAATACACATCCGCATCGACGTCATAGATATCGTCGAGGCCGACCGCTTCGCAGCCATATTCGTCGACGCACTGTTGCACCGCATCCTTGTTGATGTCGGTGACAAATACTTTCGCGCCTTGCTCGCGCAGAAGCTTCACGAATTCCATGCCGACGTGGCCGGTGCCCTGCACCGCGTAGCTGTATTTGCCGACATCTTCGTTGCCGAATTTGGCATTCAACGAGGCCATCAGGCCCTGCAACGTGCCGAATGCGGTGAACGGCGACGGATCGCCCGAGCCGCCATGCACCTGATGCACGCCGGTGACGTAGTCGGTTTCCTTGAGCACGTATTCCATGTCGTTGACGTCGATACCGACATCTTCCGCGGTGATATAGCGGCCGTTGAGCGAGTTCACGAAACGGCCGAACGCGCGGAATAGCGCTTCGGATTTATCCTTGGTCGGATCGCCGATGATCACACCTTTGCCGCCACCGAGACTCAGTCCCGCAACCGCCGCCTTGTACGACATTCCGCGTGACAAACGCAGCACATCGTTGAGCGCTTCGGCTTCGGTCTTGTAGTTCCACATGCGCAATCCGCCGAGGGCCGGGCCGAGTACGGTGTTGTGGATGGCGATGATTGCCTTCAGGCCGGCATCTTTGTTGTGGCAGAACACAACTTGCTCGTGACCCGTGGTGGCGAGGGTTTCAAAGATCATTACGCTGGAGCTCCAGAGATGAGTAGAGAAGTGATTAGATGCAGGCATGAAAGCCGCGTGGAACGCGATTGATCAGCCTCGGTGCTTGCGCAAGTAAACGTCTGGCGATCCGCCTGCCGGTCTTCGCTGCGCGCTACATCGGGCATAGTTTAATCCAAACACGACGCTGACCAATCATGTTTGTTGCACATGTAACCGGATTTGGCTGCATTGAGCACTCAATAAACCTTGGCGGCTGGCCTGCGAGTGACGCTTGCGATGTGAAATTTTTCGATTGCGTATTGACGTGAATCGATTCGCTGGTGATAATTGCTGGCTCGCATCACTGGATTGCCACGCTTTGGCGTAGCCATCAAGCGGTGCGAGATGAAGCGGAGCCAAAACCGTTTCAAGCAAGATCGTTATCCGTTTATTGCGCCCGTAGCTCAGCTGGATAGAGTACCTGGCTACGAACTAGGTGGTCGGGAGTTCGAATCTCTCCGGGCGCGCCATTTCGATAAAGGGTGCTTCGGCACCCTTTATTTTATCGGCAACGGTTCAACGGAATGATGCAGGCCGATCTGGCTGCAGATGCAGGTTTATGATGTGCGTAAGCGACTGATTCCAGATTGACGCAATACCGGCCTGTACGTAGTATTCGACACAGGTTTGTAGCGCGCCGACGAGTCGTAAAGTTCTGGATCCGAACGGGGTATAGCGCAGTCTGGTAGCGCACCTGCTTTGGGAGCAGGGGGTCGCGGGTTCGAATCCCTCTACCCCGACCAGATCCGGATCGCGCAAGAGGTTTGAAAAGTGTGGCATGAAGCTGCATTTGGTCGCGTCAAGGAGGTTCGTGCCTTACACTGTTCGGGCTTTGCGCCCGTAGCTCAATCGGATAGATCATCGGCCTTCTAAGCCGACGGTTGCAGGTTCGATTCCTGTCGGGCGCGCCAGTACGAATAGTTTCAATGGTGAGCGTAGCTCAGTCGGTAGAGCTCCGGATTGTGATTCCGGCGGTCGTGGGTTCGAGCCCCATCGTTCACCCCAGTTTCAAGCAAGTGGGCCGTTAGCTCAGTTGGTAGAGCAGGAGACTCTTAATCTCTTGGTCGTAGGTTCGACTCCTACACGGCCCACCACTTCTTGACGTTATCCAGTGACGCCTGCGCAAGGCTGGTACATCCCCAAGCAGAATTCATACTACAATCCCGGATGTAAGCGAATGTGGCGGAATTGGTAGACGCACCAGATTTAGGTTCTGGCGGGGTAACCCGTGAGAGTTCGAGTCTCTCCTTTCGCACCACCCAATGACACAGCGCAGAGATGGCGGCCAACTACCGGGCGCGCCAACCCTTCGCGTTTTTCCAGTTAGGAGCCAGCATGCAAATTTCGGTTGAAAACGTGGGCAAACTTGAGCGCAAACTGACGGTGAAATTGCCGGCGGAACAGCTCGATTCGCAGGTCAAGACGCGACTGCAGGAAATGGGTCGCAATATCCGCCTGAAGGGTTTCCGCCCCGGCAAGATTCCACCGAAAGTGATCGAGCAGCGTTTTGGCGCGCAAGTGCGCGGCGAAGCTTTCAACGAACTCGTGCGCAACAGCTTCCAGTCTGCCGTCGACGATCAAAAATTGCGTCCGGCGATGGCGCCGTCGATTTCGACCACCGGTCAATCGAACAATGGCGAGATTGAATATGTCGCCACCTTCGAAGTGCTGCCCGAGATCGCCAAGATCGACGTCAGCTCGCTGTCGGTAACCAAGCCGACCGCCAGTGTGACCGATGTGGATGTCGATCAGATGATCGATACCCTGCGTCAACAGCGTCGCAGCTGGACGCCGGTCGAGCGCGCCGCGCAGGTTGGCGACATGGTGCTGTTCGAATATTCCGCGCAATCCGGTGATGAACGCCATCCGGCCGAAGGTTTTGATCGGGTCGGCACGGTGATTGGTTCCGGTGCGATGTTTGCCGAGTTTGAAAACGCCTTGGTCGGTTTGAAAGGCAGCGAAGACAAGAAAGTCGAGCTCACTTTTCCGGCAGATTTCCGTGTCGCCGAATTGGCCGGCAAGCATGCCGAAGTGGAACTCAAGGTATCGCGCGTGCAGGAAGCGCAGATGCCGGAACTCGATGACGCGTTTGTCGCCAGCTTCGGCGTGAAAGAAGGTGGTATCGAACGTTTCCGCGAAGACGTGCGCGCCAATCTCGAGCGTGAGCTGAAGGCAACGTTGTCAGCGCGCCTCAAGAACGAAGTCGTGCAGAAACTCGTGGCTGCGTATGCCGATCTGGAGTTGCCGCAAAGCATGATCGCCGCCGAGGCGCGTGCGTTGGCGCAGCAGGCCGAAGCGCAAGCGCGCCAGGCTGGACAAAATATCAATCAGCCGCCGGAAGCGTTTGCCGCGATCGCGCAGCAGCGTGTTACCGCGGGCGTTCTGATTGGCGAAATTGCGCGTCAGAACGACCTGCGTTTGGACTCGCGTCGTGTTGCCGAAACGCTGTCGGCAATTGCTTCGACCTACGAAGAGCCCGAGCGCGTAGTTGAACTTTACTCGAATGATCCCCAATTGATGAGCGGACTGCAGAGTCGTGTACTCGAAGATCAGGTAGCGGATTGGGTTGCCAATCACGCCCAGGTCAGCGAGCAGGCTTTGAGCTTCAGCGAGGTCATGCGTCCCAACGCGTGATGTCGTGTTCGGGAAATCCCGATTACGGGATTTCCTCCCATAATAATTGGAGTTCGTAAATGTCCAAGGTATTCGCACCGCAAGGGTTGAATATGGTGCCGATGGTGGTCGAACAGACCTCCCGCGGCGAGCGCGCTTACGATATTTATTCGCGCCTGCTGAAAGAGCGCGTGATTTTTCTGGTCGGGCCGATCGACGATTACGTCGCCAACGTTGTTGTCGCGCAATTGTTGTTTCTCGAATCGGAAAATCCGGACAAGGACATCAATCTTTACATCAACAGCCCAGGCGGCTCGGTCACGGCCGGCATGGCGATCTACGACACCATGCAATTCCTCAAGCCCGACGTGAGCACGATGTGCATCGGCCAAGCGGCCAGCATGGGCGCGTTGTTGTTGACCGCCGGCGCCAAGGGCAAGCGTTACAGCCTGCCGCATTCTCGCGTCATGATTCACCAGCCGCTCGGCGGTTTTCAGGGCCAGGCCACCGATATCGAGATTCACACGCGTGAGATCCTGACCATCCGCGATCGCCTCAATTCGATCATGGCCAAGCACACCGGTCAGCCGATTGAGCGCATTGCAAAAGATACCGATCGCGATAATTTCATGAGCGGCCCCGACGCTCAGACGTATGGTCTGATCGATGCCGTGCTGGAAAAGCGCCCGGCCGAAGCAGCAAAAGTCTGATCGTTGTTGCTGCCCGCGTTAAAACATCTGTTTGCGTTTTGTGACATGTCCTCTGCACCGGCGCTTGCCGGAGCGGGGGGCTATGCTATTCTGCGCTTGACATCAAATTGCAATGGACTCGGGATCTGGTATGAGTGACGACCGGCAAAGCCGATCGGGTGAGAGCGGCAAGATTCTGTACTGCTCTTTCTGCGGCAAGAGTCAGCACGAGGTGCGCAAGTTGATTGCGGGCCCCAGCGTATTCATTTGTGATGAATGCGTGGAGCTGTGCAACGACATCATCCGCGAAGAGCTTGAGGAAAAGGCCGCCACTGCGCGCAGCCATTTGCCCAAGCCGCGCGAGATTCAAGATGTGCTCGATCAATATGTGATTGGTCAAAGCCGGGCGAAGAAGACGCTCGCCGTGGCGGTGTACAACCACTACAAGCGCTTGGAGTCGCGCGGCAAGAACGACGATGTCGAACTCGCCAAGTCGAATATCCTGCTGATCGGTCCGACCGGTTCTGGCAAGACGCTGCTCGCGGAAACGCTTGCGCGTCAACTCAAT
>JANXUW010000368.1 GCA_025351985.1 Pseudolysobacter sp. | reverse complement strand
GATGGTCGGCGAGCTGCGTCACGGCATGCGCCTGGAGCCGATGAAGGAATTCAACGACCACCTGCAATCGATCGAAGGCGAGGCGGACCGATTGATCCTGGAGTTGTATCGCGACCTTTACACCAACGAACACGATCTCAGCAAACTGATGTTGCGACGCGATTTGTTCGAGCTGCTCGAAAAAGCCTTTGATCGTTGCCGCGATGCGGGCAACCTGATTTACCACATCGTCTTGAAGAACAGCTGAGGAGCGCGCCGTGATCGAATCCGCCGCTGATCTCGCGTCGCCCGTGCGCATGGAAATTGCCGCGTGAGCCTGACCCTGGTTTTTATCGTGCTGCTGGTGGCGCTCGCGTTCGAGTACATCAACGGTTTCCACGATACCGCCAATTCGATTGCCACCGTCGTCGCAACCAAGGTGTTGAGTCCGGGCCAGGCAGTGTTGCTCGCAGCCTCGACCAATCTGCTCGGCGCGCTGTGGGGCACGGCCGTGGCGAAGACGATTTCATCGGGATTGATCGATGCCGGCATCGTCAGCATCACGCCGCAACTGCTGATCTGTGCCTTGCTCGGCGCCACGCTGTGGGATCTGCTGACATGGTGGTGGGGTTTGCCGTCCAGCTCCAGTCATGCGCTGGTCGGCGGGCTGTGCGGCGCCGCGCTGGCTGCTGCGCACAACAACTGGCACGCGATTATGTGGGCGCAAACCGGCCCGCACTGGTGGGATGGCAAGGGGCTTTGGTACAAGGTCGTGATGCCGATGTTCAGTTCGCCGCTGGCGGGTTTCCTGCTCGGTTTTCTGATCATGGGTTTGTTGTATGCGCTGATCTCATGGATGAGTACGCGCACCGGCCTGCTCGGTCGACTCGCACGGCCGCGCTGGGTGAATGCGTTTTTTGCCAAGGCGCAGATCGTATCGGCCAGCGCGATGGGTTTGTCGCACGGCATGAACGATGCGCAAAAAACCATGGGCATCATCGCGCTGGCGCTGGCCGGCGCCACGTCGTCCGGCTCGCTGAATAATCTGCCGGACTGGTTACACTTCCTGCGTGTCGAACAGGATGCCGGCAAGTCGTTCGAGATCGCGTTGTGGATCAAGCTCACGTGCGCGCTGGTGATGGCTGCAGGCACTGCAGCGGGCGGCTGGCGCATCATCAAGACGCTCGGCCACAAGATGGTCAAGCTGCATCCGATTCACGGCTTCGCTGCGGAAACCAGTTCCGCGAGCGTGATACTGATCGCATCGCAATACGGCATTCCGGTATCGACCACGCACAATATTTCGGCGGCGATCATCGGCGTGGGCGCGGCCAAAAGTTTCAAGTCGATCCGCTGGACCGTGGTCGAGCGCATGGTCTGGGCATGGTTGCTGACGATTCCGATTACCGGCGTGCTTGCGTATTTGCTCGTGCGCCTGCTGCAAACGCTGGGTCTGGATGGCTGAGTGACAGCAACAGTGCGGGCTGTTTATCGCCTTCGTATGCACTCGTCTTGCGCCGGTGAGATAGTTTCGCCAGCAAAATCGCATGATAAAATATTGCATGAATATTTCTGCAACCGACACGCCCGCGGCCTCCATTTCGCCGACAAAACCACTGATTTCGGTACTCACGCGTAGCCTCAATCGTCCCGAGCTGGCGCGCGCGCTGCAATCCGTGGTCGAACAGAGTTATCGCCCGCTCGAGGTGGTGGTCGTCGCGGCCGGCGCCGAGCCGTTCGATCTGCCCGAAATCGATCGCGGTGATGTCAGCATGCGCGTGGTCAGCCGCGGCAAACCGTTGGCTCTGTCCGCAGCAGCGAATGTCGCGCTGGACGAAGCGCGTGGCGAATTCCTGATTTTTCTCGACGACGACGATTATTTTCTGCCGCCGCATATCGAGGGTTTGTATACGGCGTTAAGCGTCGATCGGGATGCGGTTCTCGCGTATTCCGGTGTGATTCTCGAAAACAATTCCGGTGAATTTACCGGCCTGCTGCCGCAACCGGCGCAGTATTCGCCGCGACCGTTGCACAACTATAATTTCATCTCGATCCATTGCGCATTGTTTCCGCGGCGGTTTGCACGCGAATGCCGCTTCGATGAGTTATTGCCGTTGTATGTCGACTGGGATTTCTGGCTGCAGATTTCAGCACTCGGACGATTTATCGGCACGGCACAAAATACGACCTGCTATCGCGTCGAGAGTGGTACCTCTGGCGGCGGTATCGGTACAGGCGCCAATGCGAACTTTGAAAAAAGAAAGATCGCCCACGCGCATATCCAGCAAAAACATGCAAAGCAGCGCATTCAAATCGATGCAGAACTGCACGAGATTGCCGGCAAGCTCAATGCGGCGTGGCAGCAGCGCGATTTCGCCACGGCCCGACCGCTCTGTGCGCGCAGCATCGCGCTGAATGGCGATCAACCCGACATCTTGAACCGCTGGGCCTTGATCGCGATGCATACGCAAGAATGGCCGCTGGCCGAAGGGCTGTTGCGCCGGTCGTTGCAATTGATTCCGAGCGAGCCGGCAGCCTTGGCCAATCTCGCGCAGTTGTATGCGGCTACCGGCGAGTTGGTGCATGCCCGTGTCTACGCGCACCTCGCCCGTTTCATGCAGCCGACATCGGCACCTTTACGTGACTTGGCAACCCGCTTGAGCGTGCGCGAGTAAGTTCCTGTCTGGCGCGGCAAGTTTCATCAAAACGCGTCACCACCCGCAGAAATCGATTGTTCGAGCTTGTCGCCGAGCGGTCCGATTTCCTGAATGAGCTTGTCGATTTCCTCGAGCGTGAGCAGTTCGTAAGGACGGTTTTCGCACAGGTGCAGATAAGGCGAACCGTCGAGATCGCTGACCGCGAGAAATCCCACGCGCTGTTCCCAATTGAAACGCAGGCAGCGCTTGCAATCCATGCCTGTGAGCGGGCCGACCGGTGTGCTCACGCGCAACACCTTGCCGCGATCCTCGTCCTCGAGTTCGGTCAGATAAATTCCCTGATGGCGTTGTCCGCCGTCGGTCAGCATGTCGAAGCAAATCAGGTAAGGATCGTTGATGCGCAACTTGTGGCGTGCATTGACATGTGAGCGAATCTGTTCGAAAGATTGCACCGTGGGTTTCTCCGGCGATGTGAATAATGCTGCCTATGCTAACGTGCCTGCATGCCCAAGTCAGTTTTCATTTCTGCGCTGTCGCTGGAGCAGCGCAAGATCGTCAAGATCATCCTGTCGATTCCGCGCGGACGCGTGACCAGCTACGGGCAGATCGCCGCACGCGCCGGTCTTCCCGGTCGCGCGCGTCTGGTCGGACGTCTGCTGCGGATTGCCCCGGATGCGCTGAAACTGCCGTGGCATCGCGTATTGCGTGCCGATGGCCAGACCGCATTTCCCGCGGGCGATCCGGCGTTCGACGAACAATTACGGCGTCTGCTCGCCGAGGGTGTCGAGCACAAGAACGGCAAGATCGATTTCGCGCGATTCGGCTGGCAACGCGATCTCGATGAGCAGTTGTGGGGGCCGCGCTAGCTATCGCGTGCCTTCCCGAACACCCTGTTTGACCTCGCGCCGCATGCTGCACTCCACTTTTGTGTGTATGGTCTGGCCGACTTCGTGTTTCCACTACGGAAAGTCGATGCATCACGTGTCGTAATTCCTGGGAGGGTTTATGTTGCGTACCATCGCTTTGCGCCTGGCTGGCGCGTAAGCCCGCCGCGCAACGCCTGGATACACTCGATGCGCAACGCGCCGATTGGCAATCGCGGCTCGTTGCGTGTCAAAGCGGGCGCGATGCGATCAATGCCAATGCCGCTCTCAGCGAAACCCAGCGCCAAGCGGCGATCGATGATTTTCTGGCGCGCAGTTTTCAGGATAACGAGCGGGTGCGGATTCAATCACTCGAGCAGGAAGGCCTGTTACCGAGTCCGCGCGGCTGACATCGCAGCAAGCTCGCGACGCCGAAAATATAGTTCATGCCCGCCGCGAAAACCAGCCGGCAATGCTGAGTCGATCTCGTGTGGCCGGCAGCACTTCATGCTCGAAGTCGGCGCTCAGGAAAACAATCAGCGTGCCCGAGTGCGG
>JANXUW010000165.1 GCA_025351985.1 Pseudolysobacter sp. | reverse complement strand
GCGAGATCCGAGCACAAGAACGCGGCGGTGTTGCCGACTTCATCGATCGTGACACTGCGGCGCAACGGCGCATTGGTCTCGACGTGATCGAGCATCTTGCGGAAATTTGCGATGCCGGCGGCGGCCAAGGTCTTGATCGGGCCGGCCGAAATTGCGTTGACGCGGATGCCGTCCGGACCGAGGTTGTAGGCGAGATAACGCACGTTGGCTTCGAGGCTGGCTTTCGCCAGACCCATCACGTTGTAGTTGGCGAGCGCGCGTTCGGCGCCGAGATACGTCAGCGTCAGAATCGAGCCGGCGCGGCCTTGCATCATCGGTCGCGCTGCCTTGGCCAGCGCGGCCAGGCTGTAGCTCGAAATGTCGTGCGCGACCGCAAAATTTTCGCGCGTGAGGTTGTCGAGAAACTCGCCCTGGATCGATTCGCGCTCGGCATAACCGATCGAGTGCACGAGGATGTCGAAGCCGTCCCAGTGCTTGCCGAGGGAGTCGAACAGGCCGCTGATCTCGCTATCCTTCGACACATCGCACGGCAACGAAATCGACGAACCGAATTCGGCGGCAGCCTCATCGACCCGACCTTTGAAACGCTCGGTGGCGTAAGTGAATGCGAGTTGCGCGCCTTCGCGATGCATGGCGTTGGCAATGCCCCAGGCAATCGAACGCGTGCTGGCGATGCCGGTAATCAACGCGCGTTTGCCGTGCAGAAATCCCATAAATCCTCCGGTGAATAAAAGGCGGTGTGCCAAAGTTGCTAGTTTAGCGCGAGCGCGCGCCAACCGGCAGAGTGGTGATTTTCCCCACGTCGAGCGGATGGCGTGCGAGAAGGGTTTTGCCTCAGGCTTTATCCGGATTGACGACGTGCAATTTCTGGCCGAGTTGCAAGGTCGAACCCACACTGAGATTGTTCCAGCGCAGCAGATCGCGCACCTGGATGCCGTACTGCGTGGCGATGTGCCAGAGCGTATCGCCCGATGTCACGACATGCAGTTTGCCGCCGCTGCTGGCAACGATCACGCGCGGCGGTGGCATGATCGGGGTTTCGTGTGCGCTGTTGTCGCTGTCGCGGCCGGGCACCAACAGTTCGCTGCCGGTCAGCGCGCTGTCGCCCATCGTCAACGCATTGATCGTGGCGAGTGCGGTTTCGCTGATGCCGTGGAAATCGGCCAGCAACGCCAGCGGCTCGGTTTGTTGCAGGCGTACCGGATGCCAGTCGCGCCATTGCGATTTCGGCAATTGCGCGAGGGTTTGCTCGAACGCGGCGACGCGAGTTTTCGGCAGCAGCAAACGATACGGCCCGGCATCCGGCATGCGCGGCAACAGATACCCCGGATTGAGGCGCCGTAGTTCGGCATCGCTGAGGTGGGCGAGGCGCGCGGCAAGGCGCAGATCCACCGGCGCATCCAGATCGACCACATGCAGGTAGTCGGTTTCCTGCGGTTGCGGCAAGGTCACGTGGAAACGCTCGGGATTGGAAATCACGCACGACAAAGCCAGCAGCTTGGTCAGATGTTCGTGGGTTTCCGCATCGAAACTGATCTTGCGCAGATCGTTCGACGACAGATCGATGCCACGCCCTTTGACTAATTGCTTGACGCGGAATTCGCCAGCATTGAACGCCATGTTGGCGAGTCGCCAGTCACCGAATTCCTGCTGGTATTGCTTGATCATGTCGAGCGCGGCGGCGGTCGATGCATACATGTCGAGGCGGCCGTCGTAATCGGTGTTGATACGTACGCCGTAACTGCGCGCGGTATCGGGCACGATCTGCCACATGCCGCCGGGGCGGTCGCCGCGACTGACCAGCGGCGTGTAAGTGCTCTCGATGTAGGGCAACATCGCGAATTCGCCAGGCAGATCGCGACGTTCGAGTTGGTCGAGCACGATCAGCAAAAACGGCATCGCCTGGGTCAGGCTGTTCTGAAACCCTTGCGGACTTTGCGTGTAGATATGCGCCCAGCGCAACACTTCGCCCTCGTCAAGGAATCGGTTGGTGCGTTTGGCCTCG
>JANXUW010000164.1 GCA_025351985.1 Pseudolysobacter sp. | reverse complement strand
CGTAACCGCTGTTTTTATGGGCCGTATCGAAACTGCGTCTTAGGCTTCGGGATTAGTGGGCGACTTGGAGCCGAATAGTATTTATGCGTCTTAACTCATGAGCAAACTAATCCTCGACTACCTAAAGTCTGGTGTGGAGTCTTTCCCCGACTCCAATTACGGTGAGGGCTACCGCTGTAGCGCCTATTTGAAGGACGGCACGTTTCTACCGTGCGTAATGCTGCGAAAGTGTAGCCCTATTGTCGAGCTCGCTATTCGGCGGTTTGAGCAAGAGAAAAAGGGTACCGGCATCTTCGGCTCGCGCAACGGCTACGAATCCATCGTCAAGACCTTTGTAGCCTCAGGAAACCACGTCAATCACTATGACATCGAGCGCGTCGAACCATGCAGATTCGCTATTCCTCTTCCGTTACTGAAGAAGATCGAAGGCGAAACAACCATGGCATGGACGGGGTTCGTCTTTGAAATGCAGAACGGGGGATTGTTTTCCTATGGAACATCATTTGCCGTGGAGTTCTTTGACCTTCCTGACGGTTACGGTTTCGAGAACGTAGTGGCGGTTCACAATCACGCCTACGTTTCGCCTACTGGAGTGCTCAGTCCTCTTGCTCAGGGAATGGGAGCGCAGCCCGACGACTACGACCGAGCGTTAGTCTTCCGCGAACGACCGTATTTTGTCTGCTACTACGATGCTTAGTGAGGTAGGGCATAGTCGTTGGCGCTATACTTCGATCATGAGCCAAAGCATTGACGAATTCCGCAAGCTTTCCGTCGCCGAGCGAATTCAGCTTGTCGAAGACATCTGGGACAGCATCGCGACAGACAGCCCCGACGCTATCCCGCTTACGCCGGCGCAGCGCGAGGAAATCCAGCGGCGTTTGCAGGCGCACGATGCCGATCCGTCCACGGCGGTGTCCTGGGAACAAGTCCAGTCTGAGCTTTTCCAGCACAACCACTGATGCGCGTTATCTTCCGGCGCGAGGCAAGAGCCGAAACGCTTGAAGCACAGGCTTGGTACGAATCGCGCTCTTCCGGTCTCGGCCTCGAGTTTGCTCGCGCACTGGATGCGGCCTTGGCATCCGCGCTGCGCGATTCTGCTGCCTTCGCCAAGATCGAAGGTGAATGCAGGCGCATCGTCTTGCGCAAGTTCCCGTACTCACTCATCTATCGCGCCCAGCAGGATGTGTTTCTTGTTGTTGCGGTGTTTCACCATCGACGGAATCCCCGCTCGTGGGTCAAGCGCGGCGGTGGCTGACAATTCGCCGCATCAACTCATCAGCAAAACCAGACTGATCGTTTTTGAATTTCCCCATCGCGGGCGGATCGGCAACGAGAAATAAACTCGCTCACGCATCGTGCCGCTGGCGCAAGAAATGCACAGCAAGTCAGGGTGCAATCATCCGACTCGAATCGGCAAAAGCTCAAGCTGAAACCTCGTGCTCGATGGCACGCTCGACCAGTTGATTCAGGCTGATGCCTTTGGCCGCCGCCGCCACAATCGCGCGCTGGTGCAGCTCTGGTTTGACACGTGCCATGAATTTGCCGGAAAACGATTTGAACGGCTCGATGCCTTCTTCTGCGCATGCCTCAAGAAACACGCGCAACGAGATTTTCCCCTCTCGACGAAGACCGGGAATCGTGGTCGCAACAAAATCGGCGCCGCCGTTCAAACCCAGAAACTCACCGCGCAAACGGTCGGTATCGGGATCGTAGGTAATGACGGCTTGATGGCCATCGATAGTCATGATGTTCATGTGTTCACTCCGTTGGATTCGAGCCACTTGCGCAAGTTGGCGACAGCCCCCTTGTCGGTATCCGGCGAGGGATGCGGTTCGTGGTAGACCTGCATTTGGCCAAACATCGAGATGGAAATGCGCGAGCCTTCGCGCTGCTTGATCTTCGCACCAAGATCGATCAAGAGCGCTTCGATATCGCGCCACTTAATATTGCCCGAGGCGGGGTGGGCGAAGATGGCGCCGAGGGTCTTGGCGTGCTTGCGTTTCATGGACAAATAGTATCATAAACTGATACTATTAAACCGCCAATTTGATGGGCGCAACTACCGCTATCGGTATGAGCAGACTCCAAGCTCAATAATGATATCGAAGCTGCGCGATCAGCATCGCGTCGCCTTCGATCTTGTAAACCACGCGATGCTCGTCGGTAAGTCTGCGCGACCAGAATCCCGCGAGCGCGTGCTTGAGCGGCTCAGGCTTGCCGATGCCGGTGAATGGCTCGCGCTGGATGTCGCTGATCAGCTTGTTGATGCGCTCGACCATTTTGCGATCCTGTTTTTGCCAGTGGAGATAATCGCTCCACGCTTCATCGGCAAAAATCAGTTTCACTCCGCCAGTTCTCGCGCAACGCCCTTGCCGGCGTTCAGTTGCGACACGGCCGATATCAAACGCTTGGCATTCGCCGGATTGCGCAGCAGGTAAGCGGTCTCCTGCATCGCCTGAAAATCTTCCAGCGAAAGCATCACCACGGACTGGTCGCCGTTGCGCGTGATGATGAGCGCTTCATGGTCGTTGCAAACGCGATCCATCGTGCTGGCCAGATTGGCACGTGCCGTCGAGTAGGTAATTGCATCCATTACGAAACTCCGAAGTTGTACGTTTTATTGTACACTTCGACTTCATTTTATTGATACATGCCATGCATCGCAGCCTCGAACCCGCCTGCCGAGTCGCATTCATAAAGTACATCGCGTTGCTGTTGCTACTGGTATTCGCATGCAGTACCCGCGCCGAAACATTGCCGCTACATGACGGCGATATCGTCTTCCAGACATCGCAATCGGCGCAAAGTGTCGCGGTTCAAAAAGCCACTGGCTCGCGCTACAGCCACATGGGCATCGTCATCCTTCGTGAAGGCAAACCGTTCGTCTTCGAGGCAGCACACATCGTTCAATACACGCCGTTGAACAGCTGGATTGCCCACGGTCTCGGCGGACATTTCGTACTCAAGCGCCTGCGGGATGCCGCAGAAATATTGACGCCTTCGGGCATCGCGAGACTTCATCAAGCGGCGAGGGAATTCGAAGGCCGACCCTACGATCTCACGTTCGAGTGGTCCGACGATCGCATCTATTGCTCCGAGCTCGTCTGGAAAATCTATCAGCGCGGCTTGGGCATTCGCATTGGCGAGCTGCAGAAGATCAAGGAGTTCCACCTCACCGATCCCACCGTGAAAAAGAAACTGCAGGAGCGCTACGGCAGATATATTCCATTGAATGAACAGGTCATCTCGCCAGTTTCCATGTTCGAGTCACCGCGCTTGATCACAGTGCTGGAACGCTAGCGATTCTCAGCGCGTAAGGCCACGTCAAAACCAGCGGCCTATACCTGCACGCACTAATTGCGTCGCAACACACGGATATGCGCTTGTACGCGTTTGTAGAGACCGGCCAGATCGTTCTGGATCGTCTTCCAGACGACCTCCAGATTCACCTTCGAGTAGCCGTGCGCCAATGCATTGCGCATCTGATAGGCGAAAGACAAAGGCAAATCCGGATGTTCTGCTACAAATATCGGAAAGTGTTTTTCGATGTTGTGGCTGGCCTCACCGATGATCTCCATGTTTCGGATTACCGCATCCTGTACCAACGTTGTTTGCTGGAACGTCACTTCGTTCAAGTCCTCGGTGTAAGTTTCGATCCGCTCGATCGCTTGCAGGATATGACCCAAGTAGTCGATCAGGCTTTCAGCGTCGCGACTCATACCGGCGTTGCTTCAGCGACAACTCGATCACGAACGCGATCTGGTAGATCGCCGGGAGTGAGCACATCTACCGGGACGCCGAGCAAGGTCAGCAATTCATGCCGCATGCCGCCGATGTCGAACAGCGTCATGTCGGGCAAGTTATCGACCAGCAGGTCGAGGTCGCTGTTTTCGGTATCGTTGCCGTCCAGCACGGAGCCGAATACTCGCGGGTTGCAGGCACGATGCGCGGCGACGATCCGGCGGATGTCGGCACGATGCTGATTCAAGGCGTCGGACGGTTTCATGGGGCAAGTGTACCTCGGACAAAATTTCAGTGGGCCTAAACTCCAGCAAAGGACTGCTTTACAGCAGCAACCTATCCTCAATCAAACGCAACAAGCACAGTGCTTGTTGCGGACTAGTGCGGGATTCCAACACTCGCTCAGGTGTCGTGGCGTTGACGCAAAATCTGCGCCGCGCTCGGCGGCGCATCGGGGTTGATATCGAGCTCGGCGACGAGATCGACATAACCCATTCGTTGCGCGAGCATCGCTGGCGTGCGTCCGAGAATATCGCGCACGCCGATGTTGGCGCGCGCGGCGAGCAGCGCGCGC
>JANXUW010000308.1 GCA_025351985.1 Pseudolysobacter sp. | reverse complement strand
GGAATGCGTAGAACGCACCCTGCGGCTTCGGGCAGCGCACGCCGGGGATCGCATTCAATGCAGCCATGACCTCGTCGCGACGACGTGCGAAATCCGCGCGTTTCTGCTGCGGAATATCCTGCGGCCCGCTGAATGCCGCGGTCGCAGCGGCGGTGACGACTTCGGGCAGACTCGTAATGTGATTCGAATTCAACGTGACCATCGCCTGCGCGACGGACTCGGGTCCGGCGATCAGGCCGACGCGCCAACCGGGCATGCCGTAGGTCTTGGAAATCGAATCGATCAGCACGACGCGATCGCGCAATTCCGGGCGCGCCTTGACCAGATGCGCATACGGCAGGCCGTCAAAGATCATGCGGTTGTAGATATCGTCGGACAGCACCCACAACGAATGCTTCACCAACACATCAGCGATCGCTTTCACTTCGTCCGGCGTGTATACCATGCCGGTGGGATTGGACGGATTGTTGAACAGCAGCAGCTTGGTGCTCGGCTTGATCGCCGCTTCAAGTTGCGCCGGAGTCAGCTTGTAATTCTGCTCGGCCGGGCACGGTAAAAGGGTAATTTTTGCGCCAAGGATGTCGGCGATGTCGACGTAGCTGGTCCAGTACGGCGTCGGAATCAGGATCTCGTCGCCTTCATTCAGCAACGCGTACATCAGGTTGAACAGCACATGTTTGGCGCCGACACCGGTTGCGAGATTCTTGCGCTCGTAGCCGTCGAATCCGCCTTCTTTCAGATGCACGAGAAACGCATCGAGCAAGGCATCGGAACCGCGATTCGAACCGTACTGGCCGGAATCGTGCGCGAGCGCATCGCGCGCCGCGGCATACACATGTTCACCCGGCAGAAAATTCGGCACGCCGATCGAAAAACTGATGATGTCGCGACCGGAAGCCTTGAGCTTTTTGGCTTTTTCGGCGACGACCATGATCGCGCTGGGCTTGGCCCGGCTCATACGCTCAGCTAATTGCAGCATGTGGAGATTCTCGAGGTGGATGGAATCGAAGCGCTGTGTTGCGGCGCAATATTCTAACATGGCGCGCAGCCCCGCATGCAGCCACCGGCAAGCTATCATGCTCTTGATCTTGGTCAAGGCATGGATGCGGGCTGTAATTGATACTGCGCCCCGTGTTCTTTCTGGGGGGCTCCATGCCTAACACCGAAACTTACAACGATCATGTCGTCCGCCTGTTCCTGCTCGCCGCCGCCATCTGGGGCATCGTCGGCATGGCGGTCGGCGTGTACATCGCCGCCGAGCTGGCGTGGCCGGCGCTGAACTTCGATATTCCGTGGCTGACTTTCAGCAGACTGCGCCCCGATCACACCTTCGGCGTGATCTTCGCGTTCGGCGGCTCGGCCTTGATGGGCACCTGTTATTACGTCGTGCAACGCACCGGCCACACCCGTCTGGCGCTGCCGCGGCTCGCCAATTTCACGTTCTGGGGCTGGCAGCTGATCATCCTGATGGCGATGATCTCGATGCCGCTTGGCATCACCCAGAGCAAGGAATACGCCGAACCGGAATGGCTCATCGATCTTTTTATCGCCGTGGTCTGGGTCTCGTTCGGCGTGGTGTTTTTCGCCACGCTGGCGCGTCGGCGCATCCGCCATATTTATGTGGCGAACTGGTATTACGGCGCGTTCATCATTGCGGTCGGTTTGCTGCACATCGTCAACAATCTGGCGATTCCGGTGTCGTTGTGGAAGTCCTATCCGATCTACTCCGGTTCGGTCGATGCGATGGTGCAATGGTGGTACGGCCACAACGCCGTGGCGTTTTTCCTGACCGCCGGTTTCCTCGGAATGATGTATTACTTCGTGCCGCGCCAGGCGCAGCAGCCGTTGTGGAGTTATCGCTTCTCGATCGTGAATTTCTGGGCGCTGATCTCCGTCTACATGTGGGCCGGCTCGCACCATTTGATGTACACCGCGCTGCCGGATTGGGTGCAGTCGGTCGGCATGGCATTCTCGCTGATCCTGCTGATGCCGAGCTGGGGTTCGGCGGCGAACGGGCTACTGACGTTCAACGGCTCCTGGCACAAGCTCAAGACCGATCCGGCCGCCAAATTCATGGTGCTCGCACTGGTGTTTTACGCCGCCTCGACCTTCGAGGGCTCGATGATGGCGATCAAGACCGTGAACTCGTTGACGCACTACACCGACTGGACGATTGCGCATGTGCACGCCGGTTCAATCGGCTGGGTAGCGATGATCACGATCGGCTCGCTGTACGCCATGGCGCCGCGTGCGCTCGGCCAGCCGGCGATGTACTCCAATCGCGGCATGGAACTGCATTTCTGGATGCACACCGTGGGCCTGCTGTTCTACGTCATCGCGATGTGGGCGGCCGGCGCAACCGAGGGCTTGATGTGGCGCGCGACCAGCGCCGACGGCTCGCTCACCTACACCTTCATCGACAGCCTGATCGCGGTCAAACCGTTCTATGCGATTCGCTGGTTCGGCGGTGTCCTCGTGCTCGGCGGCATGGTCGTGATGGCGTGGAATTTGTGGCACACCGCCGCCGACGCCCGCGCGCATTTGATCACGCCGATCCCGGTACCGATTCCCGAGCCGGCACCGAATCAGGTGCCAGCGCCACTGCCCGCCGTGGCTTGAGGAGAACGTTATGGCCCGTGGTTACACGTATTTCGAGGCGGTCGAAAAACATGCCGGTTTGCTCGGCATCCTGATCGCGATCATGGTTTCGATCGGCGGCCTCGCCGAGATCACGCCGTTGTTCATGGAGGCGCACAAGGTCAAACCCGCCGACGGCGTGAAACCCTACGATCCGCTGCGCCTCGCCGGCAAGGACATCTATGTGCGCGAGGGCTGCTATCTGTGCCATTCGCAGATGATCCGCGCGTTGCGCGCCGAGACCCAGCGTTACGGCCATTATTCGATTGCCAGCGAGTCGGTTTACGACCGCCCGTTCCAATGGGGTTCCAAGCGCACCGGCCCGGATCTCGCGCGTGTCGGCGGCAAATACAGCGACGAATGGCAGCTGCTGCACCTGACAACGCCGCGCGCGGTTGCGCCGGATTCCAACATGCCCGGTTATCCGTGGCTGGCGCAGGCACAGCTTGATCCCGACGAGATCACGCAGAAATTGCGCGTCTTGCGTCTGCTCGGCGATCCATACACCGATGCCGATATCGCCGCTGCCGCGGATGCCGTGAAAGGTCGTACCGAAATGCAGGCGCTCATCGCCTATCTGCAAGGACTCGGCATCGCCAACGAACCGCAAGCCGCCGCAACGGCCACGCCTGCCGAAGGAGCGACGCCATGAATCCGCTGTGGGGCACGATTGCCGGCATCAGCATCATCGCCATGATGATCGTTTTCATCGGCACCTGGATCTGGTTGTGGCATGCGCAGCACAAACCCAAGTTCGATGCCCTGGCGCGTCTGCCGATGGATGAAGAAAAGGATCAGCCATGAACACGTTCTGGTCGGCATGGATCATGTTTCTCGTCGTGCTCAATTTGAGCATCACACTATTCCTGTTTGTGTGGGGCATGCGTGTCAAGATTCCGACCCTGCCCGACGGCACCAGCGGCCACGTCTGGGCACATGGCGTGTTGCGCGAAGGCGTGCGCAAGTTGCCGTTGTGGTGGGTGGTGATGTCGGCCAGCATGTTTGCGATCGGTTTTACCTATCTCGCACTGTATCCGGGCTTCGGCAGTTTCAAGGGACTGCTGGGCTGGACCGCGCATGACGAACTGGCGCGTGATACCGCCAGCAACGAAGTCGTGCTGAGCGATTTGATGCAGCGTTTCTCGTTGTATTCCGTCGAACAGCTTTCGCACGACAGCAGCGCCACGCATATGGGAGCACGCCTGTTCGGCGACGATTGCGCGGCCTGTCACGGCCGTCAGGCGCGCGGCAATGCGCTGCTCGGCGCACCCGACCTGACTGACGGCGACTGGCTCTACGGCGGCGATGGCAAGGCGATCATGGCGAGCATCCTGGACGGTCGCCACGGCAGCATGCCGGCGTTCGGCGCGAGTTTCGGCGAACCAGGCGTGACCAATCTCGCGAACTACGTGCTGAGTCTTTCAGGTGCCGCGCATGACGCCGCAAAAGCCGCGAGCGGCAAACCATTATTCACCGTCTGCGCGGCCTGCCACGGTGTCGAAGGCAAAGGCAACCCGGCCCTCGGCGCACCCAATCTGACCGATCAGATCTGGCTGTACGGCGGTGATATCGCGACCATCGAGGAAACCATTCGCAAAGGCCGCGGTGGTGTCATGCCGGCGTGGCGCGCACGACTCGGCGAAAACGATGCGCGCCTGATTGCAGCTTGGGTGTATGCGCAATCGCATGCCAGCGCCGAACACTGAGCACACTCTCGATGACGCGTGGTATCAGCAGCCCGTGGTGTGGCTCGGCGCGCTGCTGTTCGTCGCGTCGCTGGCCGGCTGCGTGCACATGATCGTGCTCGGCGTACGGCATGCCGATCAAGCGCTGCCGATCGTCGGCGGCGAGATCATGCACATGCCGCTCGCGCGCCCAGCGCCGACCAACGATCCACCGCTGGTCGCGCCATGACTGCGGCGGCGCTCAACTGCTGGCATTGCGGCGAGTCGTTGCCTGAAATCGCCCCCCCGCAAGCGCTGGTCGGCGGCATCGCGCACGCGGTCTGCTGCCAGGGCTGCCGCGCCGCCGCCGAGTGGATCGACCAGCTCGGTCTTGGCGATTATTACCGCCTGCGCACGGCCCCGGCGCTGCGCATTGCCGACGCCAGCGACGATGCATCCAACGCCGCGTTGTGGGCGCGCCCGGAACTCGCGCGGCATGTGCTGCGCGATCTCGGCGAGAATCGCCGCGAGGCAATGGCGCTGATCGAAGGCGTGCGCTGTGCGGCCTGCGTGTGGCTGATCGAACGTGCCCTCGGCGGATTGCCGGGCGTGCTCGATGTGCAGGTCAACGCCGTCGCCCGCCGCGCGCGTATCGTCTGGGATCAAACCCACTGCAGCTTGCCGCAGATCCTCGAAACATTGGCACGCTCCGGCTATCGCGCCTTGCCGCTGGATGCGATCGCACTCGACGAAACACGCAAGCGCGAATCGCGCGCGGCGCTGAAGCGTCTCGTGGTCGCCGGCTTTGGCGCGATGCAGGCGATGATGTACGCGAGCGCGCTGTATTTCGGCGCGCTCGATGATACCGGCACGTCCACGCGTGACCTGTTTCGCTGGCTCGGTCTGCTGGTCGCGACGCCGGTGGTGTTCTATTCGGCACGGCCATTTTTTGTCGGCGCGGCGAGGGCGCTAGCCGCCCGCCGACTCGGCATGGACGTCCCGGTTGCGCTCGCCATCGCCCTGATCTACGCCGCCAGCATGATCGAAGTCATGCTCGGCGGCGACGAGGTGTATTTCGAATCGGTCAGCATGTTCGTGTTTTTCCTGCTGATCGGACGCTATCTCGAAATGCGCGCACGCCATCGCAGCGGCGACCTCAGCGACGCCCTCGCACGACTGACGCCGCTGTTCGCGGACCGCTATCGCGCCGACGACATACTCGAACGCATCGGCGCGCTCGAACTCGTCGGCGGCGACCGCGTGCATATCGCCGAAGGCAGCGCCG
>JANXUW010000302.1 GCA_025351985.1 Pseudolysobacter sp. | reverse complement strand
ATACACCAGCCCATGCGGCAAGCTGCCATCCGGCGCGTGTTCAAACGTGGTGGAAAGATGGATCGGCGGCGATAACGCACCGGTTTCGCTGTCGATTTCGGCGCCCGCATGCACGGCCAGGGTTTCGAGTTTCATGAGTCGTTCCGCGATGAAGTCATGCCGATAGTTTGCCCGAGTTGCAGCACGAATGGAGCGGTTTATAGTGCGTGACCGAATGGCAATCCCGACCACGACTTTTTCAGGAATCACGATGTCCGATCACAGCACTCACGAATCCGCCAGCGTAGAACTTCTCGCGAAAGGCAAACGCTATTACGTGCCGGTGTACCAGCCGCGCGAGATGATTCTCGATCGCGGACTCGGCTCGCGCGTGTGGGATCTGGACGGGCGCGAGTATGTCGATTTCGGCGCCGGCATCGCGGTCAATGCGCTCGGCCATCAGGCCCCCGAATTGGTCGAGGCGCTGATCACGCAAGCGCATAAACTCTGGCATACGAGCAATGTGTATTACAGCGAGCCGCCGCTGCGTCTCGCCGAAGAATTGGTCGAGGCATCGGGTTTTGCCGAGCGCGTTTTTCTGTGCAACTCGGGCACGGAAGCGAACGAGGCTACGATCAAATTGATACGGCGCTGGGCAACGGCGCAAGGTCGCCCGCCTTCGCGACGCGATATCGTGACATTCCACGGCTCGTTCCACGGCCGCACGCTCGCCGCGGTCACCGCTACCGCGCAGCCGAAATATCAGCAAGGTTACGAGCCGTTGCCCGGCGGTTTTCGTTATTGTCCGTTCAACGATCGCGACGCCATCGAAGCTCTGATGGACGATGGCGTGGCGGCGATTCTGGTCGAACCGATTCAGGGCGAGGGCGGTGTGCAGCCGGCCGCACCGGGATTTCTCAAACACTTGCGTGACCTCTGCGATCGCCACGGCGCATTGCTGGTGCTCGATGAAATCCAGTGCGGCATGGGTCGCACCGGCAAGCTGTTCGCGCACCAATGGGAGCAGGTCACGCCCGATATCGTGACCCTGGCTAAGGCGCTCGGATGCGGCATGCCGATCGGCGCGATGCTGGTCGGCAACAAAGCCGCCGAGGTCATGCAATACGGCGCGCACGGCAGCACTTTCGGTGGCAATCCACTCGCGGCCGCGGTTGCGCGCGTGGCTCTGGCGCGCTTGCGTTCGGCGGAGCTCATGGAGAATGTCGAGCGCCAGGCACACGAGTTGCGTGCGGGACTCGAGCGAATCAATGCCGAGACGAATCTTTTCAGCGAGATACGCGGGCGCGGTTTGATGATCGGTGCTGAGCTTGTCGACACGCACAAGGGACGCACCGGTGAAATTCTCGATCATGCGCAACGACAAGGTTTGCTGGTTTTGCAGGCTGGGCCGAACGTGTTGCGTTTTGTCCCGGCGTTGAATATTGACGATGCAGCGATTGCCGATGGCCTTCGGAGATTGCACTCTGCGCTCCGTATATTTCGTCAGTAGTTGTAATTGACGCTATCCCTGTTACCACAGACCACATGGACATCCTACCGTCATACCGTGTAGGGTACGCCATGAGGCTGAATTCGTATCAGCCTTAAGATTTGGTAGAACCGAGTGCTGATCCCAGTAAAAAATGTCGTCTGAGCCCATCCAGACCGCATGTTTGTGGGCAATCCATCAACTCTCTACTGACCATGCCGGGCGCTTAATCATGGCTGCTTTAGCAGGATTGCGCTCATTCTTTGATTGGGGTACTTCATGAATAGCTCGATACATCGTTTCAAGCATCTATTAATAAGTGCGTTGGCCACGTTCAGTGTGATGGCAGGCGCCGGCGCAGCGATGGACCCAAGCACGAGCGGAACACCCTCAGCCGGGGTTGTGCAAGCCGTTAATTCCAAGGGTGAGCTGATCGGTGTTCCAACACCTATGGGCAAGGGCACCACAGAATCCGTCGCTACAATCATGGCGCGTGAATCTGGCGCACCTGTGTTGCTCCAGGAAACTGAAGCCGATGCCGACATCAACCGCTCGCCTTACGCTGACCGCGTTCGCGCGCTGAATCCAGCATCTGCTTTTGCCTCAACTTGGCCGGTGCCAGATAAATCACATGGGCCGGCGAAGTCTGTCAGTCCCAAAGTGCCACAAACCGCAGGAGTTAACTTCACGGCGGCGACGCTGGACGATTCCGGCTCGGTGCCGCCAGACACAATGGGCGCTATTGGGCCGCAACAATTCATAGCGTTTGTCAATGGCAGGATACGCAGCTTCAACAAAACGACCGGTGTCGTCGATGGCGCGATCAATACCAGCAGTGACAACTTCTTTTCTTCCGTGCGCAGCGCCGGTACCAGCGATCCACGCATTCGTTTTGATCGGCTGACGCAGCGTTGGTTTGTAGTGATGATTGATGTGGGTGCTCCGAATCGAATTCTGGTGGCAGTCAGCAGCGGCCCGTTGATCACCACGCAAAGCAGTTTCACGTTTTTCCAGTTTGCCCAGGATCAGGCTCCGCCGCTGGGTAATACGGGTTGCTTGATGGACTATCCTTCGATCGGTATCGATGCCAATGCGATCTACGTCGGTGGCAACATGTTCAACAACGGCGGTACTGTTTGTGGTGCAGGTTTCCAGGGTGCAGTAGCGTTCGTCATCAGAAAATCTTCGGTACTGGGTGCCGGTCCGATCGTAGTGAGTGCATTCCGCGGATTG
>JANXUW010000283.1 GCA_025351985.1 Pseudolysobacter sp. | reverse complement strand
AATGGCGCATACCGAACTCGGCGAGCTCATGGTCAAGCGCATTCAGGCCGATATTCTCGAAGAAGCGGTGATCGAAAGCTATCCGCGCCTCGAAGGCCGTCAGATGGTCATGATGATCGCGCCGAAGAAAAAATAAGCCGCGCGAACGTTGTCGATGTGGCACGCATTGTTGGCCTTGGGCCGGCAATGCTGGAATTTATCTTCGCATTGCTGCAGAATACCCGGTTCCCGGCTCACGCTTGGGGACGCACACGCAATATCTGGAACCCGCCCGGACTCACGTCCAGGGCTTATCGCCGATTCGAGCAGGACGGAAAGCATGGCGCAGGCCATCGCTCGCATCAGTCACGAAACACCTCACGGAGTTAGTGTTATGCCCAAGATGAAGACCAATCGGGCCGCTGCCAAGCGGTTCCGCAAGACGGCTTCCGGCAAGTTCAAATGCGGACATGCCTTCAAGAGCCACATCCTGACCAAGAAGTCGACCAAGCGTAAGCGTGGTTTGCGCGCCACCAACCACGTACGTGCTGAGGACGCCGGTCGCGTCGCTCGCATGCTGCCGTACCTTTAAGGGAGCATTGAGAAATGGCACGAGTCAAAAAAGGCGTTACCGCACGCCGTCGTCACAAAAAAGTCATTGCCAAGGCGAAAGGTTATTACAACGCCCGCCGCAAAGTATTCCGTGTTGCCAAGCAGGCCGTTACCAAGGCGCATCAATACGCCTATATCGGCCGCAAGCAGCGCAAGCGTCAGTTCCGTGCATTGTGGATCGTGCGTATCAACGCCGCCGCCCGGTTGTACGGCCTGAGCTACAGCCGTTTCATGAACGGTCTGAAGAAAGCCGAGATCAACGTCGACCGCAAGATGCTTGCCGATATCGCGATTCACGATATCAAGGCATTTGCCGCGCTGGCGGAAAAAGCCAAGGCTGGTCTGGCCGCGTGATCTGATCGCTGAATAGTCCGGCAGATTTGTCGGCACGGTTCAATCCGATACGTGGGGAGCAGGCTCTTGCCTTGCTCCCCATTTTCGTTTCTGCGGCATGACTTTCTGCGGCACCATCGCCTCGCGATATCATCGCGTGAAATCTCGCAACCCATTACCTAACCGAGCCGTATACCGATGCACGACTCTCTGCAAAAACTGCGCAATGCCATCGATGCGCTGCGTGGTTATGCCCACGGCGATGAAACGCTGTTGGCCAAATTCGAGAAGCTCAAGGACAAGCTCGACCTGAGCGAAGAAGTGCGCAGTCTGAAGACGCGCATCCGCGAACGCATTCGCGAACTTGATGATGTCCGTGTCGAAATTCTCGGCAAGAGCGGCCTGCTCACCGAGCAGTTGAAATCGCTCGGCAAGCTGCCGCCGGATCAGCGCAAGGCGCGCGGCGAACTCGTCAATCGCGTCAAGGAGCAATGGCAGGATGCGCTCACTGCGCGCAAGGCCGATCTCGAAGAAATCGAGTTCGAGCAGCGTCTTGCCGATGAGCGGATCGATATCACCTTGCCTGGGCGCAACGTAGAACACGGCGGTATTCATCCGGTCACACGCACGCTCGAACGCATCACCGATATTTTTTCGCGGCTCGGTTACCAGCTCGCCGATGGCCCGGAAATCGAAGATGATTATCACAACTTCGAAGCGCTGAATTTCCCGCCGCATCATCCCGCGCGCGCGATGCACGACACGTTTTATTTTCCGAACGGCACGTTGCTGCGCACGCATACTTCGCCGGTGCAGATCCGTGCGATGAAAGGCAAGCAGCCGCCGATCCGCATCATCGCCGCCGGCAAGGTGTATCGCAGCGATTCCGATCAGACGCATACGCCAATGTTCCATCAGGTCGAGGGTCTGCTGGTCGATGAAACATCGAGCTTTGCCGACCTGAAAGGCACGTTGCGCGAATTCGTCACGGCGTTTTTTGAACGCGATTTCGAGATGCGTTTTCGACCGTCGTATTTTCCGTTCACCGAACCGTCGGCCGAAGTCGATATCCGCTGGGATCAGGAAGATGGCAGCGAGCGCTGGCTCGAAGTGCTCGGCTGCGGCATGGTGCATCCGAATGTGCTCGAAGCCTGCGGCATCGATAGCGAGCGCTACACCGGTTTTGCGTTCGGCCTCGGCGTCGAACGTTTTGCCATGCTGCGTTACGGGGTGAAGGATCTGCGCCAATTTTTCGAGACC
>JANXUW010000276.1 GCA_025351985.1 Pseudolysobacter sp. | reverse complement strand
GCGCAGAATGGGGATGTGACCACAGCGCTGCTTTATTACGCCGATAGCCAGCCCGGCACAAATTACTACCTGCAGCAGACGCGTATGGATGGTAGCGGCAGTGCGCTGTTCATGACATCGCCGCAGATACGTCAGTCAGCGCGAGATTTCGAGCTGGAGATCTTTCCAGACGATTCGAGCCTGACGATCACGAGTACGCCCCAGCGTCTGACACGAAATGGAGGTGCGCTTGCGCTGCCGCAAACTGCAGCGATCACCACCAGAACCAGTTTCAATGAAGATTCTGTCATCGCTGCGGACGGTTCCACGTATCTACTGACGACGAACCCCAGCGGCAAACTCTTTGGTGTCTCCGCGTATTCGAGTACCGGTGCGCTGCGCTGGCATACGCCTGTCGCAAGTAGTTGGAGCAATGGCGGTCTGGTTGGTGAATGGCTGTTGTTGCGCAGCAACGACGCCTGCATCGCCGGCTATCTCGATGGCGATGAGATAGTGCAATGTTTCGCGCGTTCCGACGGCACCGCTTCGCCTAGAGTTGTGCTGGCGTCTTCAATACCGCAGGCGAGTACGGCCAGCGAGGCAGTGGTCACGAATGCCGATCAAATCGTGCTGTTGTATCGGTCGTCCGATGGCTCCATGCACCATGCGTTGATCGATGCGGCTAACCACGTGCTGCACGATGTCACGCCGCTGCAAACCGGGGAAACGTGGGGCGGCTCGGCGCAGAATATCAATGGCGAGACGGCGGTCGTTACTTCGACCAGTTCCGTGCTGAAACTCGCTGCAGATGGCACGCGTTTGTATGCCGTTCCGACGGATCTTGCTTTCAGCGGTGTTGCACTTGCGGCGGATGGCAGCGCAATCCTCGTTACTTATTCTTCTTCCTCGCCACCGCAATTGGAGCGGATCGATGCGAGCGGAAATCGCCTGTGGCAAAACACGATGCCACCCGGCCCCTACAACTCCGCCGCAGCCATGCGCTTCACCGCAAATGATGTGTACTTCACGCTCACCCAAAACCTCATTTTTGGAGGAGGTCATCCGGTGTTGAACGGCCTTGTGGTAAAACAGGCACTCGCTGATGGCGCTATCGAATGGTCGTCGCCATTGACTTACGTTTTCGCCAACTCACCGCGTTTGGTGCTGGATTCGAACAACGCAGCCGTGCTCACGTTTTCGGGATGGGGCAACATGACACGGGTGCAGCAGTTCGCGATGCCCGACGGCACATTGCGCGGCGGCAAGCTGGAATCATGTGGTGTCGACCAATGCCTCCTCGAGAGAGCCATTATCGCAACCGATGGCACGCTGCGCTTGGTGCATGATACGACGGACTATTTCAGCGGCTCCGCTTTTGAGCTGACCACGATGCAAAACGAATTCGACAAGGTTTTCGCCAACGGTTTCGATTTGTAGTTCGACGAAAATTGTCTTTGGCGGACGGTTGACCATGTCGTTCGGCATTGCTTGAGAGAATCAGTATCGGTGTGCTGATCACGTCCTGTCGGAATCACGATCAGTAGCTTTGCGCGTAGCGTGATCGTGCTGACGATCGCGGTTTTGCGCACACGCAAGCGGCTGGATTGAGGTAGCAAGCGATGCTTTCAAAAATACGCTGCCCGTCATTTGCCGAGACCAATTTCCTCACATCCCTTGTACGAGGTTTTCATCGGAGACCCGTTCAACAGGCCGACAAAAGTCCTCAGTTCGGCTCCGTGATAAGTGCATAACACATTGCGAAATTGCGGCGATTTTGAGGGCGCACAAGCGAAGGCGAATTCAACCGGCGTATCCAAATCACAGGTCGCTGCTCCGAATGTTGGGCCCAACGTTGGCGGGAAAGGTTGCTGCACTGCACCCGGTACCAACGTCTTTGGCAGGTTCCCATCAAAATAAATCAAGTGCTTTGCATCGGCCAGCGCCGCCTCGTGGCTGCGAGTCGCCCGGCGCATAACTCCATCTTTGTCGCCTGCCGCCAGATATATCTCGGTGCTTATCATGAGCTGGTCGGCCGGAAGGTTTTGTTTCTCGCCAAGCTCAAAGCTGTAGAGACTGTTCGCATCGCAGCCCGGATTTTCACCGCTGGGTAACCTCCATATCGCCATGGCTTCGTGACCGTGCAGAATCACTGCAATGCGTCTGGAACCTGCTGGGTTCCATTTTTGAGCGCTTGTATTTTCAAGATATTTATCACAGGCAGCGGGTAGCTCTAGTTGATGTATGGTTCGGCTGTCTTGATCCAAAATGTTCAGAAAAATCCGTTCAACATGTCCCATCCAGGATTTGTCCACGTCTTGCGACCACTTCACATCGGCGAACAAAAACGTCAATGCAGAGTCGGAGCGGAAGTTGACGGGAATGGAGACTT
>JANXUW010000259.1 GCA_025351985.1 Pseudolysobacter sp. | reverse complement strand
CCTGCTGCGTGAGCTGCGTCGCACGTCCACCTTGCCGGTGCTGATGCTGACCGCGCTCGGTGAGGATATCGACAAGATTCTCGGCCTCGAACTCGGCGCCGACGACTACGTACCCAAACCCTGCAATCCGCGCGAAATCGCAGCGCGCCTGCGTGCGATTCTGCGCCGCACGCGCGGTGGTGATGCCGATGGCAGTCGCCTGGTCGACATGAACATCGGTCCGATCAGCCTGCGCGCCGCGTCGCGCAGCGTGACCGCCTACAATCAGCCGGTGACTTTGACCACGACCGAATTCAATATCCTCGCGCATCTGATGCGCGAAGCCGGACGCGTTGTCAGCAAGGAAACATTGTCGCAATCCGTGCTCGGTCGCCCGCTCGGCCCGTTCGATCGCAGCATCGACGTGCACATCTCGAAAGTGCGGCGCAAACTCGGCGGCGACAGCGATGCCGAAGCGTTGATCAGCACGATCCATCGCAGCGGTTATCTGTTTCGCGTTTTCGAATAAGCCGATTCGTTTTTCCCGCTCCGCCGTAACTCGGCGATAGACTGTATTCTTGCCGTGCTTGCTGCGCGCCGCCGAGTTTTTCGCAGGCGCCATATTTCGGGATGCAACGACGATGGGCAAACTGTTCTGGCGCATTTTTTTATTGTTCTCGACCACCGCCGTGGTGCTTATCGTGGCGATGACGTGGGTCGCGATCAGCAATTTCGAGAACGAAAAAATTCCCGGCCTCGGCATCTCGCGCGCCGAAGCCGGCATGAACGATCAACTGCGCCGCGCTGCGCAGGAACTTGCCAGCGGCGGCCAGGAAGGTTTGAGCCTGTGGCTGCGCGGGCTGATCAACGTCGGCCCGATCCAACTCGCCGTTCTGGATGAAAATCATCACGAGCTGCTTGGCCGTGTGGTGCCCGC
Source organism: Pseudolysobacter sp. (assembly GCA_025351985.1). GTDB lineage: Bacteria > Pseudomonadota > Gammaproteobacteria > Xanthomonadales > Rhodanobacteraceae > Pseudolysobacter. The sequence goes on along the minus strand of JANXUW010000259.1, from coordinate 3,443 downwards.
CGAGATCGTCGAAACCGCTGCGCAAACCAGTGACGATAGCGGCGAAGTCAACGGCAAACGTCTGCGCACGCGTCTGCTCGAGGGCCGCAACGGCGAGCGTTATGTCGCCGTCGCCTACTTCGAGGCATCGCCGATCACGCGACTTTTGTATTACCGACCACGCACCTCATGGATGCAGTTCGGCTTGGCCTTTCTGCTCAGCGCATTTGCCGGCGTCGTGCTGGCTTATTACATCAGCGCGCCGCTGGATCGCATCCGCCGCAGCACCAAACGGTTTGCCTCCGGCGATCTGGACGCGCGCGTAGGCCGGCTGCCGTTTGGCCGCAGCGAGGAGATCGTCGCGCTCGCGTCGGAGTTCGACCAGATGGCCGCGCGCATCAAGGAACTGATCGAAGGCCAGCGCCGTCTGGTTCGCGACATCTCGCACGAAATGCGCTCGCCACTCGCGCGCGCGCGGGTCGCGCTTGAACTCGTGCGGCAGCAGGATGACGGCCGCAGCACTTCGCACCTCGACCGTATCGAACACGAAGCCGAACGTCTCGAATACATGATCTCGCAGGCGATCGAATTGTCGCGCATGGAAACCAGCACGATGCTGCGTATCGAGGACATCGAACTCGATCAACTGCTCGATGATATCGTCGCCAATGCCGCGTTCGAGATTCAGGTCGACAAGCGCAGCATCCGCATCGAACAGACGCGCGCCATCACCGTGCAGGGCGAACGCGAAGTGCTGTACAGCGCGATCGAAAACATCGTGCGTAACGCGTTGCGTTATACCGCCGCGGACAGCAGCGTGGCGGTGCGCCTCGATACGCATCTGGTTGAGCAACGCCAGCTCGCGCGGATTCGCGTGCAGGATCACGGCCCCGGCGTTTCCGCCGCAGATTGCGACAAGATTTTCGAGCCGTTTTATCGCACCGATGCCGCGCGCCAGCGCACCAGCGGCGGCAGCGGACTCGGGCTGGCGATCGCGCGCCGCGGCATCGAACGGCAACGTGGCCAGATCAAGGCGCGCAATGGCGAAAAAGGTGGCCTCGAAGTGGAAATCCTGCTGCCGGTGGTTTGAGCGAGCGCTGAGTCAGTTGCTGCCATAATGCGTCGAGTGATCTTTCCGGCGGGCTGAGAAATATGCGGATTCTTTTGGTCGAAGATGCCCTGCCCTTGCGCGACGCTTTGGCGAACAGCCTGATCGATGACGGTCATGTCGTCGATTGCGCCGGCGACGGTGCCGAGGCGCTCGGTTTCATCGGCGGATATAACTACGAAATCGTGGTGCTCGATCTCATGCTGCCGCGTGTCGATGGCTTGACCGTGCTGCGCAAGTTGCGCGAATCCGGACGCGACTCGCGCGTGCTCGTGCTGTCCGCGCGCGATCACGTCAACGATCGCGTGCAGGCGCTGAATCTCGGTGCCGACGATTATCTGGTCAAGCCTTTTGCCATCGACGAGCTGCGCGCGCGCATCAACGCGCTGAGCCGGCGTGCACTGAGCCACGGCGAAATGCGCCTGCTGGTCGGCGATCTCGAAGTCGATACCTCGATCCGCCTGGCGAAAGCGCATGGCGAACCGCTCGCGTTGTCGCCAAAAGAATATGCGCTGCTCGAAGCGCTCGTGCGCGAACGCGGACGCGTGCACAGCCGCCAGAGTTTGTTCGAACGCATTTACGACTCGAAGAGCGAGGCGTCGGATCGCGTCGTCGAAGTATTGATCAGCACCTTGCGCGCCAAGCTCGTGCGCGCCGGACTCAAGGACATCATCGAAACGCGGCGCGGTTATGGTTATCTGGTTTCGTAGCTTACTGCGCCGCTCGATCCGCATGCGCCTGACCATCACGCTATGCGTGGGGCTGGGCGTGATGCTCGCGGCGATTTTTGTCAGCTTCGATTACGTCATCGGTGCGGAGACTTTCGGTCGTTTCGACGCGGGTCTGGAAACTCAGGCGCGTGCGATCGTCGCGATCCTCGCCGATGCACCGCACGATGCCATCCCTGGCACGGTCGATCCGCTCAACGCACAGTTGCAACGCGAAATCCGCACCGATTTTTTTCAGGTGTGGGACGGCAATGGAAAGTCGTTGCAGAAGTCCGATTCGTGCGGCGCCGACAACCTCAGGCAACCGAAAAAATTCGAGGCCAAGGAGACGACGTTCTACAACTCGCGATTGCCGGACGGCCTGCTCGGGCGCGCCGTGGCATTGCGCCTGAACCTGCCCGAACACGGCTACGTGCAACCGCTGACAATCGTGGTTTCGGAACAGCGCGAGGAAATCGACGATCTCGAAAGATACGCCCATTACGCACTGCTGGTCGGCATCGTGCTGGCCTTGCTCATGACCACCGCGCTCGCCGCGATCGCGGTACAGCGTGGCCTGCATCCGCTCGAACGTTTTGGCGCCAGCGCCGCGTTGCTCACGTCGCAAAATCTGACCACCGATTTCGATCTCGCGGCGATGCCGCAGGAGCTCGCGCCGGTAGCACGCACGCTCAACGATGCGTTCGCGCGATTGCTTGCGGCAGTCGAACGCGAACGTGGATTTGCACGTGCCGTGGCGCATGAATTGCGCACGCCGCTGGCGGTGATGCGTACCGTCACCGAGCACAGCCTGAGCCACAGCGAATCCGACTCCGCGCGCAAAAGCCTGACCACGCTGTTGACCACCGTCGATGGCATGACACGCTCGGTAGACGGCTTGTTGTCACTCGTGCGCTACGAAGCCGGGCTGGACCAGATCGAGGAAGAACCGGTCGAACTCGGCGGCCTGATCAGCAGCCAAATCGGCCTGCTGCAACAGCGAATCGGCGCACGGCATTTGCGGATACTCAGCAGCGTACCGAAAGAAGCCTGGGTGCTCAGCGACACCGCGCTGCTCGAACGCATCGTCGCCAATTTGCTCGTGAACGCAGTGGACTATGCGGTGCAGGACAGCGATTTATTCATCAGCGTCGACAACAGCGAAACCGCCGAAAGCAATGTCGCAAACCTGGAAATTCGCAACGCCGCGCCAAGCCTGACCGAGCAGGATCTGCAACATTTCGGCGAGCGATACTGGCGCAAGAACGACGAAAACGAAACCATCCCGCACGGCGGCCTCGGCCTCGCGCTAACCCGCGCCCTCGCCGCCGCGCTCGGCGTGGAGCTTGAGTTCGCCCTGCACGGCGGCTACCTGTGCGCACGCATCACGCAGCTGAAGGCGATTGCGTTTATTCATGCGGATGGAGCAATGGGCTGATCTTGCAATTCGGACAGCCCGTGCGGCGATGCCGCCGCGCGTGACCGTGCGCGGCGACATCGTTCGCATCGTAGCTCGCGCTCAACGTGCCGCCGCCGATTAGCTTTACCGCAAGCTCTGGGTGACGACAATGTATCAATACAAGACCCTAGGTAGTGTCGTCACAAGATTTCCACCCACAGCATCAAACATCGGATTTGCACGGCGGCCA
>JANXUW010000245.1 GCA_025351985.1 Pseudolysobacter sp. | reverse complement strand
GAATAATGGGATCTGCGTTTCGCGTTGCGCGCGTTCGCTTTTCTCGATGGCTTTCGGCGTCGACTCGATCCTGATCGGCTCGCGCTTGGCTTGCTTGACCGTATCGATCTTGCGCACCACTTCGCGCTCGACGCGAGCCGCGCGGGCGACGTTCCAATCCTCGGCTTTGCGCGCGTTGTTGCCGAACCAGCCGATCACGGTCAGCAGACCGCGACCGATCGCGTCCATCAGGCGAAACCACGACAGCCCGGTCGCCAAGGTCACGGCAATGAGAAACAACGCGAGCAGAAACAGTGTGGCGCCGAGAAAGCCCGCGCCGTGCATCAAGGAGTCGCCGACCAGCCGGCCGAAGATACCGCCAGCCTTTTCCGGCAGCACACTCGCGCCGGTGAAATGTAGGTGCGCGAGGCCCGTGCCCGCGACAAAAAACGCCACGCCACCGATCAGCCGCAAACTGGGTTCGAGCGCGGATTCGCTGCTGCTCTCGCGACCACGAAACAGGCTCCAGCCGATCACGAGCAGCAACAACGGGAATGCGTACGCGAGATAACCGCACAGCGAAAATGCCAGATCGGCGGTCCACGCGCCGATCGTGCCGCCGAAATTCTGCACATGATCGGGCTGGCCGGCATGCGACCAGCCCGGATCGTGTGGGCTGTAACTGAGCAGACACGCGAGGATATAAACGACCACGGGCAACAACAGCAGGAACGCAGTTTCGCGCAAGCGACGTTGCATGTGATCGGCCATCCCCACCTTGACGGGTTTACTTTTTGACTCGCGCGCCACCAGTTGACTTTACCTTAGGTTTATCGTGTAACCCATTCTACACAGACGATTAAGCGTATGCTTTGAGCGCGGGATGTACGATCTCGCCGCCGGCGATATTTACACCACCCTGCAGCGGTGCGTACTGGCGCCAGTTGTCGCGCGTGAGGCGCTGCACATATGGCAGGATCGCCGCCGAGATCGCCTGCGATGAAGTCTGCGGCACCGCGCCGGGCATGTTGGTCACGGCGAAATGCGTCACGCCATCGACCACATAGGTCGGATCTTTCCACGTCGTCGGTTTCGAGGTTTCGAAGCAGCCGCCCTGATCGATCGAAATATCGGCGAGCACACTGCCTGCTTCCATGCTCTTGACCATCGCCGCGGTGACGACGTGCGGCGCCTTGGCGCTCGGGATCAAAACCGCGCCGATTACGAGGTCGGCATCGCGTACTTCGCGCGCCACGTATTCTTCGTACGGATACAAGGCGGTGACGTTGGTGCCCAGCGCCATCATCTGCGCGAGACGGTCCGGACGCTTGTCGAACACCACCACGTTCGCCCCACCGGCCGCGGCCAGCGCTGCGGAATTGCCGCCCGCCGCACCGGCGCCGAGCACGACGACCTTGCCGCGTTCGGTCGATGGCAAACCACCAAGCAACTTGCCCTTGCCGCCCATCGGCTGATGCAACAGATGCGTACCGATCTGCACCGCAATGCGACCGGCGATGATCGACATCGGTGCAAGCAGCGGCAGCGAGCCGTCGGCTTCCTCGACACTTTCAAACGCGATGCCGGTCAGGCCGATATCGAGCAGGCTTTTGGTCAGGTGCGGTTCGGCGGCCAGATGCAGATAGCAAAACAGCAAATGATGTTTGCGCAGCAGTTTGAGGTCGCCTTCGATCGGCTCCTTGACCTTGACGATCAATTCGCCGACCTCGTACAAGGCGGCCGCATCGGGCACGAGCTTGACGCCGACGCGCTCGTACTCGGCATCGGCAAAGCTGCTCTTGATGCCCGCACCGGATTGCAAATAAACCTCATGACCACGACGCACCAGATCGGCGCAGGCCGCGGGCACCAGTGCAACGCGCCCTTCGAGGGTCTTGGTTTCAGACGGAATACCGATACGCATACAGCCTCCAGATAGTTTTTTGATGATGCGAAATTTCTTGTGGTGTTTTGTTGAGCATTATTCGCCGCGACGTTACTCATAGTCTGTCGTCAGCGCGGCGGCGCCTTGATTCGGTGCAAGATCCACCCCATTCTCCGGTCTCCTTCACCAGCCGCAAGCATTCCGTTCCGCATAGTGCGCAGACGCTTGCATCGGCAGGGGGTTTCGAAACGTCGGGTGATATCCGCGTGTTGCTTGAGCGACAATGCGGTTTCCGGCGACGCTGGATCAGGTACGGCAACAAG
>JANXUW010000237.1 GCA_025351985.1 Pseudolysobacter sp. | reverse complement strand
CGCGCATGATCATCGTCGCCGTGGCGGACAAACCCGCGCCGGCGCCGAGTGCAGGTTCGACTCCGCGCGGTTACGCCGGACTGCAGAATTACGCCGGCAGTGATCGTGCGATCGCCACTGCAGCGAATGTAGCGCGCGACTACGACTTGCGCGAAGTCTCGGCATGGACGATCGAATCCCTGCGTTTGCGCTGCATGCTTTTCGAGATTCCACCAGCAGCGGATCGAGAAACGATGTTCGCCCGATTGCACAAGGATGATCGTGTGCGCCTCGTGCAGCCGCTGCAGGATTTCGATACCTACACCACGCCAGCCAGTGCCACCAACTCCACAAATTTGCCCGAACCGATCGCTTACAATGATCCGTACATCGGCCTGCAACATGGCTTCACCGCCATCGGCGCGGCTCAGGCCCAGCACTGGTCGAATGGCGGCGGAATTCGCGTGGCATTGATCGATACCGGCGTCGATGCGACGCATCAGGATCTCGTCGGCAGGATCGAACTGCAGCGTGATTTTGTCACCAGCTCTTCGAGCGCCGCAAACACCGATCGGCATGGCACCGAAGTGGCCGGCGTGATCGCTGCTGTTGCCAATAACGGGATCGGCATCGTTGGCGTAGCGCCCGCCGCGCACATACTTTCGTATCGCGCGTGCTGGCCCGCGTTGGCCGGTGCCAGTGCGGCGCGTTGCAATACGTTTACCCTCGCCCAGGCGCTCGGCGCAGCGATTGCCTCTGGCGCTCCGATCATCAACTTGAGCCTCGGTGGTCCGTCAGATCCGCTGCTCGAAGAGTTGCTTTCTTACGCCGTGAAACGTGGCGCGATTGTTGTCGGTGCGGTACCGCCAGGCGGACGCATGGATGGATTTCCGATCAACGTAAAAGGCGTGATCGCGGTCAGCAGCAACGAGGATATGCCACCGACCGACGTGACACTTTCGGCGCCCGGACGTGACATCCTCACGCTCGAACCAGGCGGACATTACGACTACGCATCGGGCAGCTCACTGGCAACTGCATACGTTAGCGGCGCAGTCGCATTGTTGCTGGTACTGGACCATCACCTCGACGCGCCAGCGCTGCTGGGGTTGCTGCAAAAATCCCGGCGCGGCGGCAATACTCCGATCAATATCTGTGTAGCGATATCCGCACTGCGTCAATCTGACGGCAACTGCACGGCCACACCGATGCATGCCGAATAGGCTGAAGCGCGCCATTGCATCGGCGATCCGTGCTTTCTGTTTCACCACCCAAAACATCCGCGCGATGGCTCCTCGATGACAGCGCTGGCATCGCCATGCGCAACCTTTTTGCGGGCTGCCGGTACCTATGTCCGAGAGTCGATGCGCGGGTCATCACACCGTAAATTGCTCGGATCGATTCATTACATATTGAGGAATTTGCCATGCGTAGGTCTGCGTCCGCGATTAGTCTGTTTTTCTTGCTGCTCGGAATGAGCTTTGCCGCGTTGGCCGCGAACCACACCGTCACGGTGGGGGGATCCGGCCTCATATTCACCCCTGCCAGCCTGACGATCACTGCCGGCGACACGGTGACATTCACCAATGCGGGCGGATTCCATAACGTCGTCGCGGATAACGGCTCCTTCCGCTGCGCCGACAATTGCACCGCCACCGGTGGCAATGCGAACAGCAGCGCGTGGAGCTCGGTAGTCACTTACAACGCCGCAGGCACGTTTGGTTACTACTGTGAAATCCATGGGGGGCCGGGTGCGGGCATGCATGGCAGCATCACTGTGCAAGCGGCGGCGCCGCCGCCAACAGGCCCGACCATCGGCGGTTACCTGAGCGGCAATTGGTACAACCCGGCGCAATCCGGCAGTGGATTTCAACTCGAGGTGACATCCAATTTCGGGCAGATGCTGGCGGTGTGGTTCGTCTATAAGCCGGACGGCAGCGGTCAGCAATGGATCTTTGCGCAAGGCACTTATGATTCGACCAGCAGTACCGTAACCCTGCCTGCCCTGCTGATCCAGAACGGAAAATTCCCGTTCCCGCTTTCCAACTACGTCGCCAGCGATATTCAAAAAACATCTTGGGGCACGGTCACATTCACGTTCAGTGACTGCAACACCGGCGTTGCCTCGTGGGATTCAACATTGCCGGGTTATGGTAGCGGCAGCGTGCCGATCACGCGCTTGACCCAGATTGCAGGCACGGTTTGCCCCTGACCCGCGCACGCCAGCGACGTTACGACATCGCTGGCGCACATTCCGACTGGATTCCATACTCAGGAGCTGGCCATGTACAGGTTTGAATCAGCAATTAGTGCTTTTGTCTTGCTGCTGAGCATGAGCTTTGCTGCATCGGCCGCCGACCATACCGTTATGGTCGGCGGTTCGGGGCTGGTGTTCACGCCATCAACGTTGACCATCGCCGTCGGCGACACAGTAACTTTCAAAAATGCTGGCGGTGTCCACAACGTCGTCGCAGATGACGGATCTTTTCATTGTGCCAACGGTTGCAGCGATGACGATGGCGGTTATGGTTATGGCGGCGGCGCCGGCAGTCCGAACGGCACGACATGGAGTTTCCAGACCACATACACGTCGGTCGGTACCTTCGGCTATCACTGCGAAATGCATGGCAGCGCAGGTACCGGCATGTTCGGCAGCGTGACTGTGCAAGCCGCAACGGCGGCGCCGATCATCGGCGGCGGCTTCAGCGGCAACTGGTACAACCCCGCGCAATCCGGCAGCGGATTTCAGCTCGAGGTGACATCCAACTTCAGTCAGATGCTGGCGGTATGGTTTGTTTACACACCAGGCAGCAGCAATCAGCAGTGGGTTTACGCGCAGGGCACCTACGATTCGACCAGCAACACGGTGACGTTGCCGGCGTTATTACTACAGAACGGCAAGTTTCCATCACCAGCATCGAACTATGTTGCCAGCGATATTCAAAAGACCTCCTGGGGCACACTGACCTTTACTTTCAGCGATTGCAACAGCGGTACGGTGAGCTGGAATTCGACGTTGCCCGACTACGGCAGCGGTAGCATGCCGATCGCCCGACTGACGCAAATTGCCGGTACTACCTGTCCTTGAGGTGTAGTCAAAATCTGGCAAAGTAAACGCGACGTCTGCGGTCGTGCTGCGCTGAAAATCGCTGCAAAAACCCATCTTCATCAGGTGCGGGTTTTTGCAGCATCAATTTTCAATAACCGGCGAATGACAGCACTTCAAAGCGTCTTGAGATATTCAAGCAACGCAGTTTTTTCAATAGCGGGGAGCGTGGTTCCAAACTCATGTCCGCAGCGACTGTTACCGGAGTTTCGATCGCTGCAATCGGTTGTCTTGAGGGTGTAATTGAACCGGGTTTGATTGACTGCCAAACCGACATTGACCGGATCGTATTCCGGCCCTACCCGAAATGCGCTAACCCGCTCGGCAGCTGGTTTGAGCAATTCGACCAGGGTCGGCACGGAGCCGTTGTGCAGGTACGGCGCCGCGGCCCAAATGCCTTCGAGCACACGCGATTCATAGGCAAACGACTGTGCTGCGACAGCCGCATCAGCATTGAATGCGCCGCGCAGGTCCTCGGTTTCGGGGCGAAATGGCGAGTGCGTGCGTTCCAGGTCGTTTTGCAACTGCGGATCCAGCGCCAGCAGCGGTACGTAATGCTGCAGAATCGATCCAACCACGGCCAATCCCAGCACGTTGAAAGCGGTGTCAGTGGCCTTGAGCGGCGCAGTGAGCAAGGGAATCGAAGCGCCCTGCAGCACACCGGTTTGCACGTTCCATTTGAGCACATCGTATTCTCTGGAATCCGTGCCGACATCCTGGATCGGTGTGGCCCATGTTTTCTGATCGAAAAAACGGATCTTTCCCGGCGTGATGGCGTGGCAATCGACACAACCGCCACTGGCTGTGGGACGTGCAAAGATCGTCTGGCCCTGGCTGGCAAGGGCCTGATTTACCGCCCAGGGCCATTTCGGTGGACCGATTTTCCGGATCAGATCCTCGAGTGCATCCAACCCATCGAAACTGGCCGAATTGTTGTTCAGATAATCGAGGCCCAACAGCCGCCAAGCGTCTTTCTTCGGATGGAAAACGGCGAAGACGCCATACACCTCGCCGAGATTGCGCGCGAGACCCAGAATATTATTGCCGTTGTCCGCAAATCCGGGCCACTGGGTCTTGTCCTGAATCGGTGCGTTCCACAGAAACGGATAGCGAACCGGCGCACTGGCCGAGTGGATATTGGCGGGAATCATGTACGTTGGCGGCGGACCGATATCCAGTCCGGTGAGCCGATTGAATATCATGCCCACCGCATCGACACGCGCGACTCCCCATGGCTGTTTTGGCAGTGCAGCTTTCACCAGGGTGTCGAAAGGTAGAAACCAATCTTTCAGCGCTGCGCGTAATTTTGCCTGCTCGGCAGGCGGGGCCGAAGGACCAAGCACGGCAT
>JANXUW010000233.1 GCA_025351985.1 Pseudolysobacter sp. | reverse complement strand
GCTGCTTGATATCGCGCAACACTTTGTCGCTATCGATTTTTTCGGCATCGCCATTGCTCGCAACACGCACGTGCAGGGTCGCCATGTGGGCGCCGCCAACCAGTTGCCACAAATGCAAGTGATGCACGTCCTGCACACCGGCGACATCCTTCAGCAGGGCCGCGATGACTTGCGCATAGTCGATGCCATCCGGCGTGCCTTCGAGCAGAATATGTCCCGAGCGTTGCAACAACCGCCACGCGCCGCGCAGGATCAGCAGCGACACCAGCACTGACAAAATCGGATCGGCCTGCAGCCAGCCGAAATATCGGATCAGCAATGCCGCGACCACGGCGCCAAGCGATCCGAGCAAATCGCCGAGCACATGCAGATTGGCGCTGCGCATGTTGAGGTCTTCATCGCCATGCGCATGGTCGTGATCGCCGTGCGCATGCGAGCCGACATGCAAGACGCGCAGCACGAGCGCATTCACCACGAGCCCGGCCAGCGCGATCCAGAACATCACGCCCGAAAGAATCGGCTCGGGCGTGAACAGGCGCATGCCGGCTTCGGTGACGATCCACGCCACCAGCAAAAACTGAATCAATGCGTTGCTATAGGCCGCCAGCACTTCGAGGCGGGCGTAGCCGAAGCTGCGGCGTGCATCCGGCGGACGTCGCGAAAAATGCGCACCGGCCCAGGCCAGCAGCAACGCCAGCGCATCGACCAGCATGTGACCGGCATCGGCAATCAACGCCAGCGAGCCGGACCACCAGCCGCCACCGGCTTCGACCAGCAAGGTGATCAGCGTGAGGGCAAATGCGAGCAGCAGGCGGGATTCGTTGCGTGTGTTCGGCGTCGGATTTTTTACGGCAGGATCGTTTGCAGCATGCGATGCGTGCGGATGATCGTGCGAATGCGGCGTACTCATGGACTGACTCGCCACCAGCGAATAAGGAAGCGCATGCTAGGCAAGGTTGGCGCCGTTACACAATCACCCGCGTTGGCGTGCATCCGGTTCGGATCGGACAACGACAGAAATCGCGCAGTTGTTGCGAGGACGTTTCAGTGCGCGCAGTACGAATCGTGCACATGCATCTGCACATGCGAGAGGCGCAGATTGATCAGATGCGCAATCGTCACCAGCGTGCCGCCGGTCGCGACCAGCAAGGCATGTATCGAACTGCCAGCATGACCATCGAGCGCCGAACCGGTCCACAACAAAACCAGGCCCGGCAGCAGAAACCAGAACGCGCGAAACACGTGATGGCGGCGATAACCGATAATCAGCGTCAGCGACGCGAGTACCGTGGCGAACGCAATGAACGCATGCTCGAAACCGTGATCGGCGAGAAACGTCAGGCCAAGCGCCGGCAACAACGCGAGCACGAACGGCAACGCGGCACAATGCAGCGCACACAAAAACGCTGCCGACGCGCCGAGGCGATCGGCAAAACGCACCAGCCTCCCCGGCTCATTCGGCGAGGACGGTGGTTGCACGGGAGTTTTCGGTGACGCTGACATGGTTATAATATAACATAAGTCTGCTTGCGTTGCCTACTCCATCTTGCGGGGATTTATGCAAACGCGCATCCGTTCACCGTCGGGATAATGCCCATGCGACAAGACCTGCTCGAATCCCTTAGGCTAACGCGATGACAAGAACAAGCGACGCCGATTCCATCATCGCCTTGCGCGATCTGCGCTTCGCCTGGCCGCGCGGTGACGATGTGCTCGACATCGCGTCGCTGCAGGTCGCTCGCGGTGAGCGCGTGTTTGTGCAAGGCCCCAGCGGCAGCGGTAAAAGCACCTTGCTTGGCCTGCTCGGCGGCGTGCTGATTGCGCAACACGGCAGCGTTGAGGTATTGGGCCAATCGCTGGAGAAATTATCAGGATCGGCGCGTGACCGCTTTCGCGCCGACCATACCGGTTTTGTGTTCCAGATGTTCAACCTGTTGCCGTACCTGAGCCTGATCGAAAATATCACCCTGCCCTGTCGTTTTTCGCCGACGCGCGCAGCACGCGCGCAAGCGCATGGCGGTTCGTTGCAGGACGAAGCGACGCGCTTGCTGCGCGAGCTCGGCCTCGATGCGGCTACGCTGAATCGGCGCTCGGCCAGCGAGCTCAGCGTCGGCCAGCAACAACGCGTAGCAGTGGCGCGCGCGTTGATCGGCGCGCCGGAAATTCTCATCGCCGACGAGCCGACTTCCGCGCTCGATAACGACACCCGCGAATCGTTCCTCAAACTTCTGTTCGCGGAATGCGCGCGCGCCGGCACCACGCTGATTTTCGTCAGCCACGATCGCGGTCTCGCGCCGCTGTTTTCGCGCACCATCAAACTCGGCGAAATCAATCGCGCTGGCACGCTTGCAACGGCCACAGCGTCATGACCCTGCTTCCGCTCGCCTGCAAAAGTCTGCTCAATCGCCGTTTTGCGGCGCTGCTCACCGTGCTCACGATTGCGGTGAGCATGACGCTGCTGCTCGGTGTGGAAAAAATCCGCAGCCAGGCGCGCGACAGTTTTGCGAGCACGATTTCCGGCACCGATTTGATCGTCGGCGCGCGTTCCGGTGCGGTCAATCTTTTGCTGTATTCGATTTTTCATATCGGCGACGCCACCAACGATGTTTCGTGGCAGAGTTATCAGGAAATCAGTACGTCGCCGCAGGTGGCATGGTCGGTGCCGATTGCGCTCGGCGATTCGCACAAGGGTTTTCGCGTCATCGGCACCACGCCGGAATTTTTCACGCGTTATCACTACGGTGCGCGTCACGAGTTGGCATTCGATTCCGGCAAACCGTTCGACGATGTCTACGACGCCGTGATCGGCGCCGAAGTCGCAGCCAGACTCGGCTATGCGCTCGATCAGCAGATCGTCGTCGCGCACGGTATGGGTGCGGTGAGTTTTGTCGAACACAAGGACAAACCGTTTCGCATCGCCGGCATTCTGGCGCGCACCGGCACGCCGGTGGATGCAAGCGTGTTGATCAGCCTGCAGGCGATCGAAGCGATCCATATCGACTGGCAATCAGGAGCGCGTGTGCCGGGCCAGACGGTCTCCGCCGTTGATGCGAAAAAAATGGATCTCACGCCAAAAACCATTACCGCGTTTTTGCTCGGGCTCAAAACCAAGGTCGCCACGTTCGGCTTGCAACGGCAGATCAACGACTACCGCGCCGAACCATTGCTGGCGATCCTGCCAGGCATTGCATTGCAGGAATTGTGGGGCCTGGTCGGCACCGCGGAAAGCGCGCTATTGATCGTGAGCTCACTGGTGGTGATTGCCGGTTTGCTCGGCATGCTCACCGCACTCGTGACTACACTCAACGAACGCCGTCGCGAGATGGCGATCCTGCGTTCGGTTGGTGCGCGCCCACGCGTGATTTTCGGCCT
>JANXUW010000169.1 GCA_025351985.1 Pseudolysobacter sp. | reverse complement strand
CGCTGATCAACAGTCTCGCCCATGTCATCGTCGCCGAAGGTCTGGTCAACGAAGCATTCGTTGCGCAACGTTGCGAGAAAGAATCGTTCGACAAGTGGCGCTCATTCGTCGCCGAACTGCGCAACTCGCCGGAAGAAATGGAAGCCGTCACCGGCGTGCCCGCTGCGGAGGTTCGCGCCGCCGCACGCTTGTACGCGACCGGTGGCAATGGCGCGATTTATTACGGCCTCGGCGTGACGGAACACAGCCAGGGTTCGACGATGGTGATGGGCATCGCCAACCTCGCGATGGCGACCGGCAATATCGGTCGCGAAGGTGTCGGCGTGAATCCGCTGCGAGGCCAGAACAACGTGCAGGGCTCGTGCGACATGGGTTCGTTCCCGCATGAATTTCCGGGTTACCGGCACGTATCCGGCGACGCTGTGCGCCACCAGTTCGAGCAAGCGTGGGGCGTGCCGCTGCAGTCGGAACCGGGCCTGCGCATCCCGAACATGTTCGAGGCTGCGCTCGATGGCGAGTTCAAGGCGTTGTACATCGAAGGCGAAGATATCGCGCAGTCCGATCCGAATATCCAGCACGTGCACGCCGCGCTCGGTGCGATGGAATGTGTGGTGGTGCAGGATCTGTTCCTCAACGAAACCGCGAAGTTCGCGCACGTGTTTTTGCCGGGTTCGTCGTTCCTCGAAAAAGACGGCACCTTCACCAACGCCGAACGTCGCATTTCACTCGTGCGCAAGGTGATGAATGCGCCGGGCGGTTATGCCGACTGGGAGATCACGCAGCTGCTGTCGAACGCACTCGGTTATCCCATGCAATACACGCATGCCTCGGAAATCATGGATGAGATCGCGCGTCTCACACCGACTTTCCAGGGCGTGAGTTTTGCGCGCATCAACGAACTCGGCAGCATCCAGTGGCCGTGCAATGCCGAACATCCCGAAGGCACGCCGATCATGCACGTGGATGAATTCGTGCGCGGCAAGGGCCGTTTCCTCGTGACCGAATACGTGCCGACGCGCGAGCGCGTCAACGGCAAATATCCGCTGATTCTCACCACCGGCCGTATCCTGTCGCAATACAACGTCGGCGCACAAACGCGCCGCACCGAGAACAATGCCTGGCATGCCGAAGACCGCCTCGAACTGCATGCGCAAGACGCCGAAGATCGTGGCATCAAGAGCGGCGACTGGGTCGGCATCCAGAGTCGCGCCGGCGAAACCGTTCTGCGCGCCTTGGTCAGCGAGCGCATGCAGCCGGGCGTGGTCTACACCACGTTCCATTTCCCGGGTTCGGGCGCGAACGTCATCACCACCGACAACTCCGACTGGGCCACCAATTGCCCGGAATACAAGGTTACCGCGGTCGAGATCACACGCGTCAGCCAGCCTTCGGAATGGCAAAAACGCTACCACGAATTCAGCGAAGCGCAGCAGGAAATGCTCGATAAGGCCAAGCATGTTGTCGCCGTCCGCTGAATCGATTTCACTGGAAGATACCGCGGCGCCATCGGTGCTTGCGGCGTTTGTGCAGCGCGATGTGCAGCGCTCGCGCGATGGCCAGACCGTCATCCAGCGCGATTGCATCGCCGAGGAAATTCCGGTCGCGCTGATCTACAACGGCACGGCGCATGTAGTGATGATGGCAACGCCGCAAAACCTCGACGATTTTGCGCTCGGATTTTCGCTGAGCGAAGGATTGATCGAGGCTGTGCAGGAGTTGCAATCGATCGAAATCGAATACGCCAGCGATGCGGTACGCGTGCTCATGCAGATTCCGGAAAAACGCCACGCGGCGTTATTGCTGCAAGGTCGGAATATGGTCGGTCGCAGCGGTTGCGGCATCTGCGGCACGCAGGATATCGCGCAGGTGTTGCGCGCGCCGGCGATGGTCGGCGAAGGCGTGTTCATCAACGAAGCGGCACTGAAAAAGGCGCTCACAAACCTGCACGATCAGCAGTCGATCAATGCCGTGACCGGCGCGACGCACGCCGCGGCGTGGGCCACACCCGATGGTGTGATCACGATGCTGCGCGAGGATGTCGGGCGGCATAATGCGTTGGACAAACTCATCGGCGCATTGACGCGGATCGAGATTGATTTCGGTGCGGGATTTTTACTGATCACGAGTCGCGCGAGCTACGAAATGGCGCTCAAGGCAGTAAACGTTGGCATTAGTCTGATGGCCGCGATTTCCGCGCCGACGGCATTGGCGATTCGTGTCGCCGATCAGGCCAATATGAGCCTGCTCGGTTTTGCACGGCCGCAAAGCCACGTCATCTACACGCATCCACAGCGCATCGTCAGCGAACCGCCGGGCAGATCGAAATGAGCGAAAAACCTGCGCATGCGAAGTACGAACATCTGGTGCAGATGGCCAACGACATCTGCAATTTTTTCCAGTCCGAAGCCGATCACGAAGTCGCGGTGACTTCGGTGGCGAAACATATCCGCAGCTTCTGGGTGCCGCGCATGCGTCAGCACATCATCGCGCACCTGCATGCAGGCGGCGAGGGCATGAGCACGCTGGCGCGCGAAGCGGTGTTGCGCCTCGAAACGGATGCGACCAAAGAAACCGTCTGAGCGTATCGCGACCGATCAAAGTATCGGCGCAAACAGCCGTGCCACGTGCATGCCGAAGCGGCGCCACGCCGGAGCGCGCAAATAGTCGCCGGCATGCACGCGTTTCGAATGCGAAAAATCGGTCAGCAACATTTGCTCGACCGCGTTGGCAAAACCGCGATCGACGGTCAACAGCATCAGCTCGAAATTCAGACGCAACGATCGATTGTCGAGATTGGCGGTGCCGATCGCGGCCGCGACATCGTCGACTAAAATCACCTTCTGATGCATGAATCCGGGCAGATAACGGTAAACCTCGATTCCCGCACGCACCGCATCGTGGGCATACAGCAATCCGGCCTCAAAACTGACTCGATGGACGGGCCGGCTCGGCATCAATATGCGCACCTGCACGCCGCGTAAGACTGCCAGTCGCAGCGCCGCAAATACCGATTCGTCGGGGACAAAATACGGTGTCGTGATCCACACGCGTTCGCGTGCGGAATTGATTGCCTCGACAAAAAACAGCGAGCATGTTTCCTGGCTGTCGGCCGGGCCGCTCGGGATCAGCTGGCAATACATGCCGGCATCCTTGAGCGGACGTGGTTGCTCGATCACCGGCAGCTTTTGCGTGACCCAATACCAGTCTTCGAGAAAGGTGATCTGGATGCACGCAACGGCCGGTCCGCGCACTTCGATATGGGTATCGCGCCACGGCGACAGCGGCGGTGCCTCGCCGAGATATTCCACACCGACATTCAAGCCGCCGATCAGTGCGCATTGACCATCCACGACCACGGTCTTGCGATGATTGCGAAAGTTCAACTGGAAACGATTGACGATTCGGCGTTTGGTTGCGAACTCGCGAATGTGTACGCCGCCATCCTTCAACTCGGTGATGTAACGCCCCGGCAGGCTGTAACTGCCGATGCCGTCGTAGAGAAAATAAACCGACACGCCGGCGGCGCTTTTGCGGATCAGCAGATCGCGCAGGCTGCGTCCGAGATGATCGTCGCGCACGATGAAAAACTGCACCATCACGTAACTTTTCGCCGCTTCGATCGCTGCGAAGATCGCTGCGAAAGTCCGGGCGCCATCGATCAGCAAAGCGACCTCGTTGCCGGGCAGAAAAGGCATGCCGGTCAACGCGGTCAGTGCACGAATTCCCGGGTGCAGCGGTGTAACGCCGGGGATCTCCATCTGCTCGTGCATTTCGCGCCAGTTCGGTTCGGTGCTGTCGCCGCGCATCTGACTATTACGCTGGCGTCGCTTGCGCACGTAGCCGGTGAAACGCGTGCGCCCGAGAAACAGATACGGAATCAGCGTGAAATAAGGCAAACCGGCGAGCGCAATGGCCCAAGCAACCGCGCCCTGCGATGTGCGCACTGACATGATCGCGTGCCCGGCGGCGATCATGCCAAGCGCATGGATCGCGATCACCAGCGTGCTGATTTGTAGCAGATCAAAATGCATGGGATGGTTCGCGCAAAGCGATCGGTGCATCGGCGGTCACGCCTAACAAGCAGAAGAATTTGCCAGCATTGATCATTGCGCAACTCGCCTTGCAAGATTGTTTTTGTTGCACACCAAAGGTATTTTCGTCACCGGCATTTCCATCTCGAATACTACACTGGCAGGATCGAATTTCGTGTGCGCGATTGCCAGGATTTGGCAGAAGGGAGCACCCCTGCAACATCGTATCTTGAAAGCGATTATCTTCGGCGGCCTGATCGCGGGCACGCTCGATATCGTATTGGTGTCGACGGTCAATTTGGTCGATCCGCTACTTATTCTGAGGGTCGTCGCCAGCGGTGTGCTTGGCAAGCAGGCGGCCTTCGCAGGCGGCCTGCCGGCGTCGGCGCTGGGCATGCTGCTGCAATGGCTGATGTCGCTGCTGATCGCGGCGATCTATGTCGCCGCCAGCATGCGTACTACGGTATTGACGCGTCACTGGATTCCCTGCGGGCTGGCTTACGGATTCATTACTTTCTTCGTCATGAACGATGTCGTTGTCCCGTTTTCTGCCGCTGCATCAAGCAAGCCATTCGTGATTTCCGCGCACATCTCGGATATCGTCTTGATGCTGCTGTATGGCCTGATCATCGCGTTTTTCGCCAAACGTTTTATGCCGGTCGTGGCGACAAGTGACGCGCATTCGCTGGGACTTTGAGTTACACACTGACGATCATTCCTCTTCGTGACTGGCGGCTGCCTCAAACGTTTTGCGTTTTGCTCTGTGCAGTGCCTGCGAAATCATCAAGCCCGCGACAAATGCGCCACCGAGCATCACAAATGGATGGGACCGGGTGTAACTCGCCACGTTATTTTTCATTGCACTGGCGCGCAGATTCACACCCATGCTTGATGCCGTTTGCCTCGCACTTGCACTGATGTGTCTGGCTGCTTTGAGCAAAGCACTTCTCACTTCAGTACGAGCGTTTCCCGTCGAGTTGTTCAGCTCGCGGAGTGCGCGCGCGAAAATTTGCGATGTGGCTTTTTCGACATCGAGTTTGGTGTCATCAATTTCCATTATTTT
>JANXUW010000151.1 GCA_025351985.1 Pseudolysobacter sp. | reverse complement strand
GAACAGATCCGGTTCGGCGATGTAGTCGAGCTGATCGGGGCGGCGGATCCACCACGTCACGGGAAAACGGCGCTTGGCGAGATGATCGAAAAACACGAGTTCGGGCAGCAGGCCTTCGACCGCGACGAGTTTCCAGTCGGTCGCCTCGCGCAGTTGCTTGTTGAGATCGGCGAAGCGCGGAATCTTGTCCGGCGTCATGCCGAGCGTCTGCACGCCTTCGAGAAATTCCGGGCACGCGCGCTTCTGCAACAACTCCCACTGACGCTTGAACAACGTCGCCCACGTGCTGTGCTCGGTCGCGGTGTAATTGTCCCACTGCTGCTCGACGATGCCGGTGGTGTAGACCGGCACGTAACCCTTGTCGGTTTGCTGGTGTTCGACGCGGCGCGGAGTGTTGTCGTTCATGGGTGCGGCCCTGGATCGATGGCGAGAATGCAACGGCTAGTTTAATCGCAACCGTTGCGTGGTGCTCATCGCGCCGTCATTCCAGCGCAGGCTGGAATCCATGTTGACCTTGGCTTATCGACTTTGAAGTCTCGTTAGACACGCCGAAAATCAAAATGGATTCCAGCCTGCGACCGAAGGAAGTCCCTTCTTGGGACGCTGGACTGTGGAGGCTGGATGCCGGAACGAACATGCGCATCGCGCATGGCCCGAAGGGCGAACTGCGGATGCAGTGAGTCATGACGAGCAAGCGGCGCACGGCGCCAACACGACTTCCAGCACGCTAGGCGCAACCATCAACGCAGGCTAAGCTCTGTGATTCGACGACGGAGAATCTGCGATGCGCAACTGGCTGGCGATGGTGTTGATGGGCGCGACGATGATCGCGCAGGCGCAGAGCGCCGACGACAAATTCCGCGCGTTGTACGAGCGCGAGTGGAACTGGCGGTTGCAGGAATCGCCGCAACTCGCGACCAATGTCGGCGTGCACGATTACGATACGCGTCTCGAATCGGTGACCGAGAAAACCCAGCTCGAACACAAGCGTTACCTGCAAGCCGTGCTGAAAGAACTGGCGACGATCGACCGCACCCAGCTCACGCCGGCGCAGCAGGTCAACTACGCGATCTACCACGATCAGATCACCAATGCGGTGGGTTCGATCGAGGTGCAGGATTATCTGCTGCCGTTGAATAGCGATTCGAGTTTTTACGGCGATCTCGCACAGTTGCCGCAGAGTTTGAATTTCGCCACGGTCAGTGACTATCGCAACTACATCGCGCGCCTCAACGATGTGCCGCGCTATTTCGACGAGAACATCGAGCTGATGCGTCTGGGCATCAAGCGCGGTTTGACCGTGCCGCAAGTCGTGCTGCGCGGACGCGATGCGGCGCTGCGCGGTCAGGTCGAGATCAAGCAAACCAGCGACAGCGGTTTCTACGCGCCGTTCAAGAAAATGCCGGATTCGATTTCGCCCAGCGATGCCGAACAATTGCGTGCCGAGGCGAGCAAGGCGATCCACGATCGCGTGATTCCGGCCTACGCAAAAGTGCTCAAGTTCATGCAGACCGAATACGTGCCGAAGGCGCGCAAGAATATCGCCGCGACTGCGCTGCCGAACGGCAAGAATTTCTATCAGCAGCAGATTCGCACTTACACCACGCTGAATCTTTCGCCCGATGAAATCCATGCGATCGGCCTGAAGGAAGTCGCGCGCATCCACGCCGAAATGGAAGCGATCATCAAGGACGTGAAATTCTCGGGCGACTTCGCCGCGTTCCTGAAATTCCTGCGCACCGATCCGCAGTTCTACGCCAAGACACCGGAAGAATTGCTGATGCGCGCGAGCTGGATCGCCAAGCGCGTCGATGCGCAATTGCCGCGTTTCTTCGGCAAGCTGCCGCGGCTGCCGTTCGGTATCGCGCCGGTGGCGCCGGAAATCGCGCCGTTCTACACCAGCGGGCGTTATGCGCCAGCGGCGGAAGGCAGCCATGCGGCCGGATTTTACTGGGTCAATACCTACGATTTGCCGAGCCGCACTTTGTATACTTTGCCATCGTTGACCTTGCACGAATCCGCACCCGGCCATCACACGCAAGGCGCACTGGCGGGCGAGCAGGGCGAGCAACCGCCGTTCCGTCGCTACAGTTATATCTCGGCATTCGGCGAAGGCTGGGCGCTGTATGCGGAGCATCTTGGCGTGGAGATGGGCATCTATCAGACGCCGTATGAAAACTTCGGTCGTCTCACCTACGAAATGTGGCGCGCGTGCCGGCTCGTGGTCGATACCGGCATGCATGCGAAAGGCTGGACGCGCGAACAGGCGCTGGCTTTCATGCACGACAACACGGCGTTATCCGAACACGAAATCGAAACCGAAACCGATCGCTACATCAGCTGGCCCGGCCAGGCGCTCAGCTACAAGCTCGGTGAACTGAAAATCCGCGAACTGCGCGCCAAGGCAGAAAAAGATCTTGGGCCGAAGTTCGATATCCGCGCATTTCACGATGCGGTGTTGAGTCTCGGTTCGGTGCCGCTGCCGCTACTCGAAGAACGCATCAACGCGTTTATCGCCGAGTCGCATTAAGACACTGCGCTGCTCACGCGTATCGCCGATGACGCGCGTGAGCAGCGGCAGTTGAATCGACGCTAGCTTTCGTCGCGTCGCGTTTCTGCATCCGCGACGGCGATGCGTCGCGGCGCGTGCGGATCGGGAAACGGAATCACATTGCCCGCGTTGCGCTGGCGCTGCGTCATCGCTTCCGGGCGGTGCCACAGCACCGGCACGCGGTGCGGGCGCACCGGCTCGAGTTCGTCGTCGTGCGCGTGTTCCTCGGCGTAGCGGCGCTGTTCTTCTTCGAGATCCCAGCTGTATTTCTTGCGCGCCGGCGCCGGATCGAGCGAGCTCCACAAGATCGCCGCGATGGTGCCGCCGAACGCGCCGAACAGATGGTATTCCCATGAGATATCCGGCTCGTGCGGCAATACCGTCATGACCATGCCGCCGTAGAAAAAGAACACCGCCAGCGCAATCGTGATCGCGAGTCGATCGCGACGCAGCAAGCCGATCACGAACAGGAAAAACATCAGGCCGTGGATGATCCCGCTGATACCGAGATGGTGCGACGGCCGGCCCCACAACCACACGCCGAGGCCGCTCACGATCCAGATCAACGGCAACGCGCGCCGCACCGCGAGCGGATACGCGTACAAGGTTAGCGTGCCGAGCAACAGCAGCGGCGCGGTGTTGGAAACCAGATGCGCCAGCGACGCGTGTGCCAACGGCGCGGTGAGGATACCGAGCAGGCCGCGCCACGTGCGTGGCAGCAACGCGAGATCATCGTTCGACCAGCCGAGCGAGATCGTCGCGATCCACAACAACCACAAGCCGCCGACCAGCGCCAGCGCGCTGAGAAATGCCAGCCGCAGCCGCGCGCGGTCGTTGCTCACCAACACGGTGCTGGGAGTGACGGGATCGAGATCGAACACGGGAGTATTCATCGCGACGACTTGGTGGCGGTGGGTGCGTATCGCAAGTGGCGAGAGCGGGAAGCGAGGAACCAGGAACGAGGGAACAAAGACGTAGCAAGTCAAAAAAGACCCGTCATTCCAGCGCAGGCTGGAATCCATTTTGACGTTGATCTATTTGCCGATCGGTGCCGCGATGCATAGCAAAATCAAAATGGATTCCAGCCTGCGCTGGAATGACGAGCAAAAAAGACGAGCGAAAGAGCAAAGCGGTGATTCGCGCGTGTATGGCAGAATGCCTGATCTGAAATTCGGAAATCGCCGTTATGATCCAATCACGCCGCCACGTTTTGATTGTCCTGGCCATGCTCGGTTTGCAATGCGTCGGCAGCGCCATGGCCGCGGGTGCAACGCAGGAAATTCCGCTGCCCGGAAAGGGTCGGCTCGTGTTCAACGTGCCTGCGGGCTGGCAGATGAAGGTGCTCGATAATCCGGCGAATCAGCCGCCGATGATCGAGTTCGATCCGAGCAAGGGTGATGCGGCGCGCATGCGCGTGATCGTGCTTTGGACCAAGGCGCCCGATGCCACGTTCAACACGCCCGAGGCGTTGCACAAACTCATGGAAAAAACCGGTGAAAGCCAGTTATTCACCGCGACCGAGCAGCAGCTCGATCTCAAGGAATTGCGCGGCAGCGTCGGCGCAGGTTATTGGTATGCGTTGACGGATCGCGCGCCGCAAGCCGGCGATTTCCAGTTCATGCTGCACGGCGCATATCCGGTCGGGCCGTTGCTGCTCGACTTCACCGT
>JANXUW010000149.1 GCA_025351985.1 Pseudolysobacter sp. | reverse complement strand
CTACACTAGGCGACCCAGCATCCAACAACTTGCGATGACTCAGAAAAAATATTTCGGTACCGACGGTATTCGCGGGCGAGTCGGCCAGTGGCCGATCACGGCGGAATTCATGCTCAAGCTCGGGCGCGCGATCGGCGTGGTGCTGGCGGAGAAAGATACTCACGCCACCGTGCTGATCGGCAAGGACACGCGCATTTCCGGCTACATGTTCGAGTCCGCGCTCGAAGCAGGACTCGTCGCGGCGGGTGCCGACGTGCAACTGCTCGGGCCGATGCCGACGCCTGCGGTGGCGTACCTCACGCAAAGTCTGCGCGCCAGCGCCGGTATCGTGATCAGCGCATCGCACAATCCGCATTACGACAACGGCGTGAAGTTTTTTTCCGCGAAAGGCGAAAAACTTTCCGATGAAATCGAACTCGCGATCGAACGCGAACTCGACGCGCCGTTCGCCACGGTCGAATCCGAGCATATCGGCAAGGCAGTACGCATCAGCGACGCCGCGGCGCGATATGCGGAATTTTGCAAGACGACAGTGAGTGCGGAATTGTCCCTGCGCGGCCTGCGCATCGTGCTCGATTGCGCGCACGGCGCGACGTATCAGATCGCGCCGAAACTGCTGACCGAACTCGGTGCCGAAATCATTCCGCTCGGCATCCAGCCGGACGGTCTCAATATCAATCGCGATGGTGGCTCGACGCATCTGGAGCCGCTACAAAATGCGGTGCGCGAATATCGTGCGGATATCGGTATTGCGTTCGACGGCGACGGCGATCGTGTGCTGATGATCGATGCCGACGGACAAAAAGTCGACGGTGATGCGCTAGTTTATATTCTTGCGTGCGACTGGCACGCGCGCGGCGAATTGCGAGGCCCCGTGGTCGGCACAGCGATGAGCAATTACGGTTTGGAGCAGGCGATCACCGCGCTCGGCGTGCCGTTTCTGCGCACGCATGTTGGCGATCGCCACGTCATGCAGCAATTGCGCGAACACGATGGCATCCTCGGCGGCGAAGCGTCGGGACATATTTTGTGCCTGACCAAATCCAGCACCGGCGATGGTCTGGTCAGCGCGTTGCAAATCCTCGAAGTGATGGTGCGCACCGGAAAATCGCTCGCCGAATTGTGTCGCGGCCTGCATCGGATTCCGCAGACCACGGTGAATATTCCGGCAGTCGGCGGCGCGGCGTTGCTGGCGGATGCCGAAGTGCAGCGTATTTACGGCGCCGTGCAACACGCGCTTGTTGGACGCGGTCGCGTGGTGCTGCGACCCTCCGGCACCGAGCCACTGGTACGCGTAACGGTGGAAACCGAGGACGAAGCCGAGGTCGAGCGGTTGGTCGAACAGCTCGTCGCCGCCGTAAAATCAGCCGCAACCCGAATCGAAACCGCAGCCGAGTAATCACCATGCAAAAACATGTGCCCACGCTGGATATCCGCCGTTACGAAACCGATCGCGACGGATTTGTCGCCGAGCTTGGCGCTGCGTATCGCGAATACGGGTTTTGCGGCATCAACGGCCATGGTATTCCGCAGGCACTGATCGACGATGCGTATCGGGTGTTCCAGCAGTTCTTCGCGTTGCCGGCCGAGGTCAAGCAGCGTTATCAGGTCAAAGGTAGCGGTGGTGCGCGTGGTTACACCGGTGTAGGCGTTGAGACGGCGAAGGACAGTCAGTATCCCGACCTGAAAGAGTTCTGGCACATCGGACGCGAGATCCCGCGCGATTCGAAATATGCCGATGTGATGCCGCCGAATATCTGGCCGAGCGAAATCGCGGATTTCCAGCGTTTCGGTTACGGATTATTCGATGCGCTCGATCAGCTCGGTTCGCGAGTGTTGCGTGCACTCGCGTTGCATATCGATTTGCCGGAAAACTATTTCGACGACAAGACCAACAACGGCAATTCGATCTTGCGGCCAATCCATTATCCGCCGATCACGCAGCCGGATATCCCGAACGTGCGCGCCGGTGCGCATGAAGACATCAACTTCATCACGCTGCTGGTCGGCGCGAGCGCGGCGGGGTTGGAAGTGCTCACGCGCGAAGGCGAGTGGTTACCGATCACCACGACGGGAGACGCGATCGTGGTGAATATCGGCGACATGCTGCAGCGCCTGAGCAACCACGTTTATCCGTCGACCACGCATCGCGTGACCAATCCGCAGGGGCCAGACGCGCGCAAGCCGCGTTATTCGGTGCCGTATTTCCTGCATCCGAATCCGGATTTCCTGATCGAAACTTTGCCGCAGTGCGTGACGGCGGAAAATCCGAATCGTTATCCCGAACCGATCCT
>JANXUW010000111.1 GCA_025351985.1 Pseudolysobacter sp. | reverse complement strand
GGTCGTGACGATGATACGCTGCGGTAGGCATGGCTTAATGATGGCGAATTTGTTCGCCATCATCGCATATTTAACATCTTGTGACGACACTACCTAGCGGATTGCGGCGCAGATACAACGTACTTTTTGTCGCAATGAATAACGACGACATTAAAACCCGCTAACTCGCGATTGCCATCGAGAGCTGCTTACAATGAACAGAAATCAAAACATTACGGCGCAGTCGATGTCGCCGCCACACAAGCAAAACCGGTGGTTTCAAGCGAGACGGGATTGGTGGTGGCTATATTCCAGCCGGCCGCATTTTGCGTGATGCGCGCGGCAATTTTCTGGACCAGTTTGCTGCGCGCGGCGCGAATCTCGATCGCCAAATCAAAACTGTGCGCATCGTGCCAGCCCTTGAATTGCGCCGTAACATTGTCGCCGCCCTTGCTCGCTTCGCATTGCAATACCAGTCGCGGGCCGTTGTTATCGAGCGCGGCGATACGGATGCTGAGCGGTGGATTGAGCGAGTTGAACGTAAGCAGCTGTTTGCCATCCGGCGCGAGTGCAACGATATCGCTACCATTGTGTACAAAAGCCACTTTTCCACTTTGTGGATTGATCAGAAAATCGCCCGGCGCGTCATGCCCGAATTAGACCTCGATGCGATGGTAATTGCTGCCGTCGAGGCGACCGAGATACCAGTGCGTTTCTTCATCGCCATCGGTCGTCGGTGTGCCGGTCTGGGTCCAGTCAACAAACGTTGCGGCGGCACCGCCTGGCGATGTGATCGTCAGGTATTTGCCATCCCGCTTCACCGCGCTGCCAGTAGCTTCGATGAGTTTTTTCTCGTGCTGTTGCGAGCAGATTCTTGATGGCGTTTTGCAGCCATACAAATCGTCCGAAAACCCCAGTGACGGGGATTCTTCGCTGAGCGCGGCGGCAGCCAGTATCGCATCCGCATCTGCCTGCGCCAGCGTGATTCGCGGAACCGCGGCGCCGTTGATTTTGTGCGCGCGTTCGGCCAGATCAAGCACCCCGGCGCTGTCGAAACGCAGCCCTGCGGCGGCAGAATCCTTGGCCGGCAACGGCGCAACAGGCAACAGGGCGCATGCGATTGCTGCAAGCGGATAAAAACGGCAGCGAGCGAATTTCATGAGAGTTTGCATGGCGATATTCTGGGGGTTGGCATTCGCGTATGTCCATCGCCACAACGCTCCGAATGCACGCGCCAGTTGTCCCCGTCGTGGATCAGCGAGACCCGCCCAGGCATGGCGACATGCGCGATCTCGACCACGGTTTCGAGAATCGCGGTATCACCATCGATGAAACACGCGACAACATCACGATGCAATGGATAACTTTCACACCAGCAATCGAAGAACGCGACGAAGCTGGATCGACCGCGCGACCGGCGCAAGCCGCGCGCGTAATCGTCGCTGGCCAGCGCAAGAACACTGGCGAGATCACGCCGCAATACCGCCGCAAGATAAGCGGAATAGGCCGCTGCCGGGTCCGATGACGTTTGCCAGACCTGATTGTGCAATTCGTTGCTGATGTTCGCGCTTTGCATGATTTCAGCCTTCAAAGTCGTCATCGATCTGCACCGTCTGATTGGCAAATGTCGTCACGCTGCCTTGTACCCACTCCGTCGCCTGGGTGCGGAACGCGTTGCTGATGACCGGAAAGTTCTGCAGCTCGTTGGGCTGGCTCGGACTGGATACCTGAGGATTTTGATTCGGAGTCGGGCCCGCCGCGCCCAGATCGATCGCCAAACCGGTGTTGAAGCCGAGAGTGTTGGCAAGCAGCAGGTTTCCGGCACCGCCATTGGAAACGAAAACGCCCTGGGTGCCGTTGAAGTTGATGACGTTGGCGCCGTTGTAGTCACCGGGAAGCGCGCCGATCCGGTTGTTGTACGAGCCGTTTTCGATCAATACCCCTGGCCCCATGTTGCCTGCTGCCTGGGCGTTGTTGGGAGTTTCACCGATGATGTTGCCGCGCACGACATTGGCGTGGGCCGAAGGGCCGTTGATAATGATGCCGGCCACCGTGTTATTGCCGATGAGATTGTTTTCCAGCACATTGCCTTGCGCATTGTCGATGCGTATGCCGGTGCCATTGCCGCTGGCGCCCATGCCGTCGGGTGCCACGCCAATCAGGTTGCCTGCAACGATGTGGCTTGCTGCACCGGTGATGCTGTCGATGAGGATGGCCTCGCCGTTGCTGTAGGCAACGCTGTTGTAGACGAACGCGGAGGCGGTGTTTTGCGTTTCCAGTTCGAGTCCGCTGATGTGGTTGTCGGCCACGGTGCAATTGACGACGCAGGCATTGTTGCCCCATGTCGCAATATGCAGCGCCGCGGTTCCTGCGGCGGTGTTGTTCGGTTGACCGAAGACCAGGCAATTCTCCACAACAATTGAACCGTTGCTATCACCTCCACCATTATGGAAATTC
>JANXUW010000077.1 GCA_025351985.1 Pseudolysobacter sp. | reverse complement strand
CAAACCGGCTTCGCCGGTGCCGGACCAATCGCCCTTGGGGGTCGTATCGTCGGCGAATGCGCTCAACGGAAGTGCCAGTAACAAGGCAGATGCCAAAAGTGTATTTTTCATTTTTTTCTCCAGGATTTGAAATCGCGTCGGATCGAGACGACGCGGCGGCATGCTAGCCGCCGACGGCAAACCTAGGCTGAACATGGGTCGCGCGCGGCGCGCGGAGAAACGCGGTCTAGCGGGCTGAGGTCAGCGTTGACGTGTGTCGTAATACAGCGTCACGAGGTGTTTGGCCTCG
The DNA here is from genome assembly GCA_025351985.1 of Pseudolysobacter sp. Taxonomy (GTDB): domain Bacteria; phylum Pseudomonadota; class Gammaproteobacteria; order Xanthomonadales; family Rhodanobacteraceae; genus Pseudolysobacter. The sequence goes on along the minus strand of JANXUW010000077.1, from coordinate 5,153 downwards.
GCAAAAAACAGCCAGCGTTCGACCAGCAGGCCGATCGAAACGGTGATCGCGGCCAGTGTTGCCAGCACGGCCGAGAGCAGGCTGGTGGATATCAGCAGCAACATGCCCAGCACGATGAAGGTCGCGGCAAACAGCAGCAAGACCAGACGGCGCAGGCGCTGCGCGTGTTTGCGCGCGAGCACAAAACCCATTTCCTTGAGCAGATAATTCTGTTCGGTATGCGGGCGCTCGAAGCTGCTGACCTGGCCGAACCGGCCCAGACCGGTCGCCGTTTCCGCCGTGCTGGCGCTGCGCGTCGTATCGATAAAACGCCAATATCTCAGCTTCAATATCACGCTCAGCAGCAACAACAGCATCGTCGCGATCAGCGCCTCGACGGAACATACGGAACTGAACCAGCCACGAACGGCGATATTCCAGATCGCTCCGCTGAGCAGCGCAAAAAGCAGGTAGGCGGGCAATACGTAAACATTGTGCCAAGCGTGGATCGTCTTCAGCGACGAGTAGATGCGCGCGGTGCACAACACTGTGGCGATCGCGCATGCGGCGAGCAGGATCGCGCAAAGTCGCATGGCGATCCATACGTCATTGCGCCACATCAACACGCCGAGCAACAGCGCCGGCAAGTAGCTGAAACTGGCGATCACGCCTTCGCGCGACAGCCACGAGCTCCGCCACTGCGAGAACGCGCGCCAAGCGCGTTCGGGGCGGCCCAGATGCGACATCGACGACAGCAATCCGGCACTGCTGAACAGCAGGCCGAGCGCGAGCATCGTCAGAATTTCGTACAGCGAAATTGACGCCGGATTGATCGCGCATGACGAAGCCAGCAGGAACAGCAAACCGTAACCTGCGCCGGAAGCGGTGGTGAAAAAAATGACCGAGAGGGCGGGATGCATATCGGATCAGCGCGACAACAATTTGTCGACCCAGCGCAGCAGCGGCGGCAACTGATCGAGGTCGATTTTTTCTTCCTGCGCTTTGGCAACTGCGTTGCGCTGGTCACGCCGCGGGCGTGGCGGCAGATAACGATTCACCGGCTGATAACCGAGCTCCGGCATGAGTGCATAACCTTCGCGGGCGGCGACCAGTTGCGACACCGCGGAATCTGCATCGCCGAGATCGCCGAAGTGTCGTGCATGCGTTGGACACGCGAGTACACAGGCCGGCTGGCGCTCTTCCACGGCCAGGGTTTCGTTGTAGATGCGATCCACGCACAGCGTGCATTTCTGCATCACGCCGCGCACTTCGCTGTATTCGCGCGCGCCATACGGACACGCCCACGAGCACAGCTTGCAGCCGATGCATTTGTCCTCGTCGATCAGCACGATGCCGTCTTCGGCGCGTTTGTAACTCGCACCGGTCGGGCACACGGTGACGCAATCCGGCGTTTCGCAATGCAGGCACGAGCGCGGGAAATGCACCGTCATCTGCTGTTTGGTCGCGGCGTTTTCCACGTCGTAGGTATGCACTCGATTGAACCAGACCCCGAACGGTTCGCGTTGCTGTTTGTTCTCGTCGGGCAGCGGGCCGAAGTCGCCGCCATCGTTCCATTCCTTGCATGCCACCGCGCAGGCGTGACAGCCGACGCAGATGTCGAGGTCGATCACGAGGCCGAGCTTTTTCGCGCCGGATTTTGCTTGCGGCAAACAGGTCATGGTGTTGCGCTCGTGGAATTTTCGATCGAGTTCATGCTGCTGTTGATCGAGGTTTTTATCGTCTGCGCCGCGTTGTCGTGGGTCGGCGCTTTCTCGATGCGCACACGCAGGTCGAACCACGCCGCCTGTCCGGTAATCGGGTCGGCATTCGCATACGTGAGATCGGGCAACACATCCGAAATCACATGATTGAGCAGGAAACCCGGCGCATGTTCCGGCGCATCGTCGCTGAGTTTCCACGCGCCGCGGCGTTTGCCGATGGCGTTCCACGTCCACACCGTATTCGGCTCGACGCCGGCATGCAGTTTCGCTTGCACTTCGATGCGGCCGTGGTGCGATTCGACGATCAGCCAATCCTCGTCGACGATGCCATGCAATGCCGCTGTCGTCGGATGCAGATGCAGCCAGTTGCGCGTCGCGATCTGGCGCAGCCACGCATTTTGCGAACCCCAGCTGTGATACATGAACATCGGCCGCTGCGTCAGCGCCGACAACGGAAATTTCTTCTGGTCGATGCCGCTCCATTCGAACGGTTCGTACCAGAACGGCAGCGGATCGAAATAGCGCGCAACCCGTGCGCGATCTTTTTCCGGCGGTTGTTGCTTGCCGTGACCGAGTGCGGCGAGGCGAAATTTCTGCAGGGTCTCGGAATACAACTGCAGCACGACCGGATCGGGCGAACCGATAAATCCGAGGCCTTTCGACCAGGCCAGATAATCGCGATTGGCCATCTTGTAATAACGCGCCGACGCCGGAATTTCGTGATGCCAGAAACAGCCGTTGTCGATATAGCGCTTGAGTTGCTCGGGATTCGGCTCGCCGATGCCGCGCTTGTCCGCGGCGATGCCGCGCCAACCCGCGAGCAGGCCGATGCCCGGCGCGCGTTCATGCTTGACCATGTATTCGGGAAAACCGCCGGGGTATTTCGCCGCGCCGAAATCATCGACCAAACCCGGCAATTGCAGGCGTGCGCCGAGATCGAGCAGCACATCCTGGAACGGCCGCACGTCGCGATCCGGCGCGAACACCGGCTGGCGGATCGAGTCCGCCGCGCCATCAGCATCCGAGATCGGGCGATCCAGCAGCGAGATGCAATCGTGGCGTTCGAGATAGGTCGTGTCCGGCAAAATCAAGTCGGCGTAGGCGACCATTTCGGACGTATAGGCGTCCGAATAGATGATGTGCGGAATCTTGTAATCGCCGTTCGCATGCTGGTCGGTGAGCATGTGCATTGTCTCGGTGGTATTCATCGCCGAGTTCCAGCTCATGTTGGCCATGAACAAAAACAGCGTATCGATCGGATACGGATCACCGGCCCACGCATTGCGAATCACCGACTGCAACATGCCGTGCGCGGCGAGTGGAAATTCCCACGAGAACGCCTTGTCGAGCCGGCGCGGTTTGCCGTTCGCATCGACCAAGAGATCTTCCGGGCCGTGCACAAATCCGAGCGGTGCGGCATCGAGCGCGCCGTTGTCGCGACGCGTGCGGCCCGGACGATTCGCCGGCGGAATCGGTTTCGGGAATGGCGGCTGATAACGAAAACTGCCCGGCGTATCGATCGCACCGAGCAGCAGTTGCAAGGTGTGCAGCATGCGACAGGTATGAAAGCCGTTGCTGTGCGCGGCGATGCCGCGCATGGCGTGAAACGACACCGGGCGTCCGAGCATTTCTTCGTGCTCGATACCGCTGCTGTCGGTCCAGCGCACCGGTAAACGGATCGCTTGGTTGAACGCGACATCGGCGATTTCAGCGGCGATGCGCTTGATCGTTTCAGCACTGATGCCGCAGCGTTCGGCGACGGCGGCCGGCGAATATTCGGCGTCGAGGAAACGTGTCGCGAGCAATTGGAAGGCGGGTACGGCACGGCGGCCATCGGCCAAAATAAATTCACCGACGATCGCGGGCTGGATGCCGCCGGCCGAAGCATGGGTTGTGTGTTTAGCGGCGCGATCAAAACACAGCGGCCGACCTTCGCCATCGCGCACGAACATGCCGTCGTCCGCCGCGCCGGGCGCCGTGATCACCAGCCAGTGCGCATTCGCGTAACGCACCAGATAATCGAAATCGACCCAGTCATTGCGCAGCAATTCGTGGATCAACGCGCCGACGAACAAACCATCGGTGCCGGGGCGGATGCCGATCCATTCGTCGGCGATCGCAGCGTAGCCGGTCTTGACCGGATTGATCGCGACAAATTTCGCGCCGCGCGTCTTGAGTTTGCCGAGGCCGGTCTTGATCGGGTTGGAATCGTGATCCTCGGCGACGCCGAACATCAGCAGGTATTTGCTGTGTTCCCAATCCGGGTCGCCGAATTCCCAGAAACTGCCGCCGATGCTGTACAGGCCGCCGGCCGCCATGTTGACTGAACAGAAGCCACCATGCGCCGCGTAATTGACCGTGCCGAACGCCTGCGCCCACCAGCCGGTCAAGGCTTGCGACTGATCGCGGCCGGTAAAAAATGCGAGCTTGTCGGGATCGGTTTTGCGGATGTCGCCGAGCCAGCCGGTGGCGATGCCGAGCGCTTCCTCCCACGAGATTTCCTCGAACTCGCCATCACCGCGTTTGCCGATACGCTTGAGCGGCGCACGCAACCGGGCTGGCGAATAATGCTGCATGATGCCGGCCGAACCTTTCGCGCACAGCACACCCTTGTTGACCGGGTGCGCGCGATTGCCTTCGATGTAACGAATGCGGCCATCCTTGATATGCACTTTGATGCCGCAGCGGCACGCGCACATGTAACACGTCGTGGTCTTGATCGTGTCGCCGACCGGTGTATCGAGTTTGAGATCAGCGTGCGGCATCGACGGCGTGCGGCTCGGGTGCGACCAGAGAAGACGTACATGGTAACGCATGCAACCATCGGCTTGCCCGCATTCGGCCATATTTGATTCACGGAAAGGTCGTCAGGGTCGATGAATATGCGAGTCCCGATGATTGGAGAAAGCCATGCGTTTTTGCGTCACCGTGTTGCTGTTTTTGTCGATGGCCGCCAACGCCATGCCGATATGCCACGAAGACCCGCGACTGACGAGTCTGTTCGGCGAGATGCACCTTGCCGGCACCATTGTGGTGTTCGATCCCCAAGCCAATACGTGTCTTGCGCATGATCCGCCACGCGCACAAAAACCGTATCTGCCGGCGTCGACCTTCAAGATCTTCAATGCGATGACCGCGCTCGAAACCGGTGTGATCCGCGACGAACACGAAACCTTTCACTGGGATGGCAAACAGCGTGATATGCCGGACTGGAATCGCGATCACGATCTCGCCAGTGGCATGCAATATTCGGTGGTCTGGTATTACCAGGAACTCGCGCGGCGCATGAGGTCTTGTACGAAGAATGTTAATGCCGTTGTGTTGGGAGAGACTGAGAACTGGACTGTGCTTTCCCAGGGCTTGGGAATGACTTGAAACTCCGTCAGACGCAAAGGAATGACCTGATTTGGGATTTCCATTTTTGCAATGTAAGCAAAGAATGTAATGCTGTTA